>JANTGD010000078.1 GCA_024763135.1 Thiotrichales bacterium
TGATTGAATGCATTCCCTCATCCTGTCCTTCTCCCCGAGGGAGAAGGGACGCTCTAATTCAGTGCGTAATGATATTTAAACTCCGAAACTTGAGGTACCAAAAACTATACACGCTGAGTCGTTACTGCCGGGTTGATAAAAATGAAGTCGCTGCTGATTGCCCCTGAAATGTGCCAGATCAAGGCGAGAAAATGCGAGTTTACTCGTGTCTATGACTATTTTTTAACGCAGGGCTGACGCATTTCAGGGGTGGGAGCTGTTTAGTTACTTTTGAATGTCTTAGTTATTAGGATGCCTCTCGCAGTAAGGTGGTAGGGCTGGTTTTCAGCAGTTGGTTGACGGCAAGTGAGCCGATGCCGCCAAGGAGCAGGGCGGCGCCGCCCGCCAGTAGGAGGAGCTGGGAAAAAGCCGGTTGATAGGGCAGATGAAACACTTGCCAGGCAACCACGATGCCGATCAGCATGGCTAAGCTGCCCCCCAGGGCGCCTGCCAATAGTCCGAGCACGCCAAACTCCGTGATGATGCTGATGCGTATCTGTTGCGCGCTGGCTCCGAGCGTTTTGAGTATGGCGATTTCCCGTCTTCGTTCATTGCGCTGCGTTTGCAGCGCGGCGAGCAGCACGACTGTGGCAGCAATCAAGGTAAATAAAAAGACGAACTCAACTGCGCGAGACGCCTGTCCGATGATGCGTTCCACCTGACCCAGAATTGCGCGTAAGTCGAGCACTGTCATGCCTGGAAACTGGCTGACCAACGCCGCTGTGAACTGTGTATCTTGCGCTGCGACGGCGATGCTGGTGATGTAGCTGGTGGGCATGTGTTCCAGCAAGGAGGGGGCGGCGATGACGAAAAAGTTTGGTTGTAGGCTATCCCATTGAACCTCACGCAGGCTGGTAATAGGGGCCTCGAGGATTTGCCCCCCAATGTCGAAGCGCAAGCGATCACCCAGCTTAAGACCAAGCGTATCGGCAATCCCCGATTCCACAGAGAAGCCCCCCGTCTGTGTATCGAACCACTGTCCTTCAATGACACGATTGGCTTTGGGAAGCTCCGCGATGGAGGAGAGGAAAAACTCCCGATTGAGCAATCTCCTGGCACGGGTGCTGGCAAAGTTCTGAGCTTGGATCGTTTGCTGGTTTTTTGCCACCAGGCGTCCGCGCACCATGGGAAACAACTGATAGGTATCCAGGCCGCGCTGGTGAAGAAACGTCCGTAGGGCGGGTAGCTCTGCGGGTTGGATATTGATCAGAAAATGATTGGGCGCATCGGCTGGGAGGCTTTTTTGCCACGCACCGAGCAGGTCTCCTCGGACCGATGTCAACAACATCAGGGCCACAAACCCCATACCAAAGGTGGTCATTAAGAGCGCGGACCGGCGTTTAAAGCGTGCAATGTTTTTGATGCCCTGCTGCCAGGGACGAACAGCGCGCATTGGGAGGTGCCTTAAAGCGCTGGCCAGTGACCAGGTCAGGAGATAGAGACAGCCTAATGCCAGTGTCAGACCCGTGAACAGCCACGTTGCCAGGAGCCATTCGCCTGCCTGGATGCGTATCAGCAGATAACTGGCCAGCAGTAGGGAAAATACCGTTAAACCTGTGCGCAGGGGTGGGCGGCGAACGGCTTTGTGCAGCACGCGCATGGGCGGTGTCGAAACAAGCTGGAGAACAGGCGGCAGCGCAAAGCCCAACAGAGTCAGGGCGGCGGTGCCCAGCCCGCCCAGCAATGGCCAGAGACGTGGCGCGGGTAGCTCGGTTTGTAACCAGTCCCGCAGAATAAATGCCAGGGCAAACTGTGCCAGAAACCCTAGCAGCGAACCGAACAGGGTCGCGAGTAAAATCAACAAGGAAAAATGACTGAGGTAACGACCCAACAGTTGCCGTCGCCGCGCACCTAGGGCTCTGAGAATAGCTACCGTGCTCGACTCGCGGAGATTGAAGCCGTGTGCGGCCAAGGCGACAGCAGCGCCGCCCAGCACCACAGCAAGCACCGCAGCGAGCCCCATAAAACGGCTTGCGCGTTGGATGGCGCTGGTCAGTTCCGGACGTCCCTCAGCAGCCTGCTGCAGGCGTTCGTAGCTGCGCAGTTGAGGTTCTAGCGTGTGCCTGAAAGCATTCACCGCGTGTGCTGGTCCGGCTATGAGCAGGCGGAACTTCGCCCGGCTCGCGGGCGTGAGTAAGCCGGTGGTCTCGAGGTCGTCCAAGTTCATCATAACGCGCGGGGCGAGTTGGAATGCATCGGAGCCGCGATCGGATTCGAGCGTGATCAGCCGGCTGATTTTGAATGACCGATAACCGAGTTGTAGCGACTCGCCAATCTGGAGTCCCAGGCGTTGCAGGAGCCGCAACTCCACCCAGACTTCTCCTGAGTGAGGGGCCGATCGGGCCGTGCTGGATGGGGTTTGCAGCGCGGTGGTAATCTGCAGGCTGCCGCGCAGTGGATAGCCCTGGCTGACCGCTTTAACCTGCACCAGCACGGCTGCAGCCGCATCTCTGGACAACACCATACTGGACATTTCAATGACCGAAGCGGTTTGCAAACCCTGGCGCTGTGCTTGCTGGCGATAGGTCTGTGGGAGCGGGCGCGTGGAAACCACTTGGAGATCGGCGCCCAACAGGCTGCTTGCCTGCTGTTGCATCGCGTGGGTAATCCGATCGGTAAAAAAGCCAACCGATGTCACGGCCATGACCGCTGTGACCAGGGCCAGTAACAGCAGACGTTGCTCGGCCAGTCGCCAGTCTCGCCACCATTGACGCCAGAGTGCGCGAATCATGCCTGCAGACGTCCTGCTTCGAGTTTCAGGACAAGATCACAGCGGGCCGCCAATGCCGGGTCGTGAGTGACGAGTACGAGCGTGGCGGCTTGTTCGCGCTGCAGGGAGAACATCTGTTGCACAATCTGCGCGCCGGTGGCTTGGTCGAGATTGCCTGTGGGTTCATCGGCAAACAGGATGCGAGGTCGGGTCACGAAGGCACGCGCCAGGGCAACGCGCTGTTGCTCACCCCCTGAGAGTTGTGCGGGCAGGTGATGCAGTCGCTCCGCAAGGCCCAGTTGCGTCAAGGTCTCTGTGGCCTGCTGCGGGATATCGCCCGCATAATGAATCAACTCCAGCGGTACGCAAACGTTTTCGAGGGCAGTGAGCCCAGGTAACAATTGGAACGACTGAAACACGAACCCGACCTGACCTGCACGCAAAGCGGCTCGCTGATCCTCATCCAGTGTTTCCAGTGCTTGGCCCAATAGCCGGACCCGCCCCTGAGTTGGCAGATCCAGACCAGCCAAGAGGCCGAGTAAGGTAGACTTGCCGGATCCCGAGGCACCTACAATGGCGACCGCGGCCCCGGCGGGAATCTGCAGCTGGATGTCTTGCAAAATGGTTAGACTGACGCTGCCATTGACAACGCGTTTTTCCAACTGCTGGGCTTCGAGTATCGTCTCGGCGGTGGTGGGGCGATCAGCATTTGGCATGGTGGTATGGTGTGAGTGGTTGCTGGCATTCATGAAATGGGATTATCGGTGTGCGGGACGGGTCCTTCAAATAGGTGACGCTTTTGTACAGAAAAAGTAACGACTCAGCGAATGGCCAAAGCCGTGGTCACTGCGCAGCTAACACCACGATGGATTGGCTGAGTCAGTTTGGGTGGATTACATTCTTTGGGATACTGAGCTGCATTGCCATTGCAGAGACAGTGCCTCCGACTGTGCTCGTCTGGGGAGACAGTTTAAGCGCTGCCTATGGCATGCCGCTCGAGCAAGGGTGGGTAGCGCGTCTGCAGCAACGTCTGGGGCCGCGTTATCGGGTGGTCAATGGCAGTCAGAGCGGCGAGACCACTGGTGGTGGGCTGGCACGCCTGCCCGCTGCGCTGCAGCGTGAAACACCCGAGATTGTGATCATCGAGTTAGGTGCCAACGATGGTTTGCGCGGCTTGCCCGTCACCGAGATCCAGGAGAATCTTACCCGGATGATTACGCTGATCCGCCAGGCAGGGGCTCAGCCGGTGCTGTTGGGGATGCGCATGCCACCCAATCTGGGCCCCGTTTATACGGCGCGTTACGAAAAAGTATTTACCCAAGTTGCACAGGCCACGCAAACACCTTTGCTGCCCTTTTTCCTCGAGGGCATCGCACAGGATTTCAATCTGATTCAGACGGATGGCTTACATCCAACAGCGGCCGCGCAAGGTCGTTTGCTGGACAATGTTTGGTCGGTGCTGCAGCCGCTGCTCGAGCGAAGCGGCGCCAGCTGATTCGATTTTCCAAACAGTTTGCCCTGCGTGATGGACGCTTGGTCGATCGCTGAATAATCTATACAAAAATATTGCGCATAGATTATATACCTGTACAATCAGGCTATGGATAAACAGGATCGACACAGTTATTTCCCCATTCGGATCGTCACCGAGCGTACCGGTGTGGGTGCATCGACTCTGCGTGCCTGGGAACGGCGCTACGGATTATTACATCCCAAACGCACACCGAAGGGGCATCGCCTGTACTCCGAGGCCGATATCCTGTTGATCAAGCGGGTTTTGGAATTGTTGGACGAAGGCCACTCCATCAGTGAAGCAGCGCGCCGCGTGCTGGCCGCCGGCGAGCAGGGGGAAGCCGCGGCAGAGACGTTGACGCAAGCCAATGAACAGGCGCGCATTATCGAGCTGGCGAGCGGTCAGTGGAGCCACTATCTCGAGCGCATGCTGACTGCGATCGAGGAGTTCAGCCCCAAGCGACTGGATGCGATCTATAACGAGGCATCATCCCTCTATCCGCTGGATCTGGTTTCCAAACACCTGATTGAACCCATTCTCAAGCTGTTAGGAGAGCGCTGGAAATGGCGCCCCACCGGGATTGCAGAGGAGCATTTTTTCAGCGCCTGGCTGCGGAATAAGCTCGGCGCACGTCTGCACCACGCCATGTCGCAGGCCACGGGCAGCAAGCTCGTGGTGGCCTGTGTTCCGGGCCATCGACACGAAGTGGGCGTGCTGTTGTTTGTGCTCGCGGCGTTGGGGCGTGGGTATCAGGTGGTCTATCTTGGTGCCGACACCCCCTTGGACAGCCTGCCACTCGTGGTGGAACGCTGTGGCGCGCGAGGCGTGGTCCTGGCAGGTGGACGAACACCGGCTTCCTCCGAGCAGCTCGAAGAACTTCATCAGCTGGTCCAGCGCATCGCCGGTCCTGTTTTTGTGGGCGGGCCGCTCAGTGCAGAGTACGAACGTGCGGTTGCACGGGCCGGTGCGACGCCCATCGGCGCGGAATTCGCCCTGGCATTGCATTTGGTCAGTATGAAGGTACCTGTTCAGCCTACGGTGGCAGATTCTGAGTCGCAGCGGGTGGGGCGATGACGAGTATTGTCTGGTTTCGGCGCGATCTGCGTCTGCAGGACAATCCTGCTTTGGCGGCGGCATTGGAGCAGGGTCAACCCATTGTATTTGTGTATTGCTATGCGCCTGAGGACGAGGCGCCCTGGTCGCCCGGTGCCGCCAGCCGGTGGTACTTGCAAGCATCCTTGCGTGAGCTGCACCACTCGCTACAGGCGATTGGTACTGAGCTCATCCTCCTTAAAGGCGATCCGGCGACGCGTTTAGTACAGATCGTTGCGCAAAGCCAGGCGACGCATTTGTTTTGCAATCGTGTCTATGAGCCTGCCCTGATGCAACAGGAAAAACAGGTGCTCTCAACACTGCGTCAGGCCGGTGTACAGTGTCAAAGTTTTCATGATCAGTCGTTGTTTCCCGCAGGCGGTATTCTCAATCACGCTGGGCGTCACTATCAGGTGTTCACGCCTTTTTGGAAACGTTTGTCGAGTGAACTGAGCCTGGCACCCCCGGCACAGGATTTTTTCAAACTGCCAAAGCAGCAGCGGATTGCGGGTTTAACGGTTGTGCCGTTCGATCGGGCGCTAGCGCAACTGCGCTTAGTCGATGAGCATCCCTGGCACGCAAAGCTTGCAGATTACTGGAAGCCCGGAGAGACGGCGGCGTTACAGCTGCTGCAGGGGTGGCGTAAACGATTGGCAGACTATCCCGAACAGCGAGACTGGCCCGGTAAGCAGGGTACCTCACACTTATCAGCCGCATTACACTTTGGTGTGTTGTCCGTATGGCGGGTATTTCATGTCGTGCGACCGGCGTGGCGGGGCCAGTCCGGCGCGGCCAATGCGGTAGGCGCCGAGGCCTTTTTACGCCAGCTCGCATGGCGGGAATTTGCGATCCATTTGCTGTACCTGGCACCTCATAGCACTGAGCATTCAATGCGCGCGGAGTTTGACGAAGGCGCAATTTGGTCGCACGATGAGCGTTTGATAACGGCTTGGCGACGCGGCGAGACGGGGATTCCCCTGGTCGATGCGGGTATGCGTGAGCTGTGGGAAACCGGGTTCATGCACAATCGGGTTAGGATGGTGACGGCTTCATTGTTGACCAAGAACCTGGGACAACACTGGCTGGCAGGTGCCCGCTGGTTTTGGGATACGTTGGTCGATGCAGATTTGGCCAATAATACGATGGGTTGGCAGTGGGTGGCAGGATGTGGTTGTGATGCGGCCCCTTATTTTCGAATTTTCAATCCTGAAACCCAGTTAAAACGCTTTGATCCCGATGCAGCCTACCTTTCGCGCTGGTTACCTGCGGATCGATTGTCAACGCCCATCGTGGATTTGGGCGCCAGCCGCAAGGCAGCCTTGGCGCGGTATCAGCATCTGCCAAAGAGTAACAAAATCGGTAGCGACTCGGCTCACCCCTGAGATACGACATTTCTGCTTTAAAAAATGGTCATTGACACTCGTAAACTCACATTTGTTGGCCTTGACCGGATGGATTTCAGGGGCAATCTGAGCAGTGACCGCCAATTTTATCTATTCGCTGAGTAGTCACAAAAATCAAGGTTTAGGAAAATCAGGTCGAACAATGAGTAAGAAAGCTTTACTGATTATTGCGCATGGCAGCCGGCGTGCAAGCTCCAATGATGAAGTCAGAGCGCTCGCGGCACAGGTGGCCGCTTCGGCGGCAAGTGAATTCGATATTGTCGAGCCGGCGTTTCTGGAATTGGCAGACCCCGATATTGTGCAGGGCTTCGAAGCCTGCGTGGCTCAGGGGGCCGAAGATATTGTGGCGCTACCGTATTTTCTTTCCGCCGGCCGGCATGTGGTAGAAGACATTCCTCAGGATTTGGAAAAAGCCCATCAGCGTCACCCGCAGATACGCTTGACTGTCCAGGCGCATCTCGGACAAAGCGAGAGCATGCCCGAAATGGTATTGCGCAGCAGCGGCCAAAACGCTCGCTGATCGATTGGCCGTTCAATGTGCGGTACATCGGCGCGTACCGACACGATCCGCATCGCTCAACAGCGCATTAAACTCCTTATAATAGTAGCGGCCTTAATGCGATTGCGACTGCACGGCTTCGCGCTCCTGCTGGTAATCATCGTAGCTGCCTGCCGAGCGCTGGGCGCGCTCTATGCAGTCTTGATATTGCGCTGCAGGGAGTTGTTCACACTGAAATTTCTGGCCCGATTGAATACTTTCATACGCCGCGCGGTAGCTGCAGCCCGTCAAGTACAGGCTCAGCAGGCATCCCACGATAAAATAAAGGGGGTTGCCCGCGCTCTGACTGATTGTTGATTTTCGCATCGTTTTTAAGCCTTTATATACGCTATGTACTATACTTGGTTACGCAACATGAGTGTTTCAGGATAGGGATCAATATAGTATTGCGCCTGAATATAGGGATGGGGCGCAGCGCGAAAATGGTGCTTGAGGAGTGTCAGGGGAACGACCAGAGGCACCAAACCACGGCGATAGTTGTCGAGGATTTCGGCCAATTCTTTTTTTGCATCTCGATCGAGTGAGTTTTTAAGATAACCGCTGATATGCATGAGCACATTGGTGTGCGTTTTACGGGTAGCCCGTTGTTTCAAGCCCGTCATCAGTTGCGCGATATAAGTCTGTGCGAAGTCTTTGAGGTCTTGCTTGGTGAGATCTGCGAGTGCGCGCCCGAGTGCCCGATAGCAGCGCTCGTCGTGCGCTAACAGAAGAAACTTATGCCGCGTGTGAAAATCGATCAGGTTCTCGGCAGTCAAGGGACGACGAATCAATTGCTGCCAGCGGTGATAGACATAGACCCGTTCTATAAAATTCTCGCGCAACACCGGATCGGACAGGCGGCCTTCTTCCTCTACCGGCAGCGCTGGGAACTGACGCATTAACTCGGCGGCGAAAATACCCGTTCCGTTTTTTTGCGGTACGCCTGTAGCCGGGTAGACGCGCACCCGTTCCATGCCACAACTGGGGGAATCCTTCTTGAGCAAGTACCCCGAGAGATCCTCACAATGGGAAAGAATTTCCCGACTCGCCTGACGTAAAGCTGCGGTCAGGTCCACCGTAGGTCGTGCTACTTCAACAACCCGTAGGCCGTGTGTGGCTGGTGCGAGGCGGATAGTCGGTCGTGGCGTGCCAAAGCCTGCCAGGACTTCGGGGCAAAATGGACGAAATTCGAAATACTTGGAG
Organism: Thiotrichales bacterium; assembly: GCA_024763135.1. Lineage (GTDB taxonomy): Bacteria > Pseudomonadota > Gammaproteobacteria > UWMA-0217 > UWMA-0217 > JANTGD01. Next base: position 8,499 of record JANTGD010000078.1, read on the forward strand.
AGGTGGTCGTGAATATACGCATGACGTTTGTGACTGCCGTCATAGCGCACCGGGTGCCCTAATAGGCAGCTACTGACACCGACCACAAGAGGTGGCGAGGGGGCGCTGACGTCTGGGGAATTGACCATTGGCTGACGAGAAGAAAAATATGCGTGGTTTGCTTATTAACCCGGCACCATCGTATGCCGTAGTCAGAGCCTCCGGCATCTCCCCCTGTCAAGGTGCCTGCCGGGCAATGGCCACCGTCCCCTTGGCAAGGCAGGCAACGCCGAGAGGGGAAATGCCTGTGGCTCCTAACCGATTGAATATTGAAGACAGGCCGCGCTGAACACGACAGATTATGGTGCCGGTTAGTAATAACAGCGATCGGTCCGCGTAGCTGTGGCATTGAGGCGAATGGTCTTACGCCGCCGTATCCGTTTTACCGGGATTGGCTTATTATCTCATTTTAGCAACAGCGACATCAAAGGATTCAAGTTCTGGCGATTGTGTGGTGGTGGCATCGACAGCCGGTTCTTCGTCTTTGGGCTGTAGATCGTTCGTGGTTTGCAACAGACGCCAATAGCCAAACAGATTGACGCGATGGTTATGCTCGATTTCCAGGTCGCATTCGCGCTTGAAAGCGCTCAGGGAGAACCCGGGATTAAAGCCGATCTTGGCCGACAGTGGAACCAGGAGATTTTCCACCCACTTGATCACGGGGTGGTCGCTTTGGAAGTGATTGACGAAAATGAGCTGCCCGCCTGGTTTACACACTCGGCGCATTTCGTTCACCAGCTTGACTGGATCAGGCACCACTGATGCTACATACATCGCAACGACCTTGTCGAAGCTATTGTCTGGAAAGGTCATTTCTTGGGCATTCATTTGCTGTAATCGGACATTGTCCAAGCGATCTCTCGCGACGCGTTTCTCGGCGCGTGCCAGCATCTCCTTTGATAAGTCAATACCGGTGATTTGAGTAGTTGCAGGGTACAGAGGCAAGGACAAGCCCGTACCTACGCCGACTTCGAGCACCTGCTCGTCGGCTTGGCAGCTCATGCGTTGAATGACGGCTTTGCGACCAGGATGAAATACGGCGCCAAAAAGAAGATCGTAGCGGGGAGCGTAGCGTCGATAGGTTTTTTCTACTGATTCTAGATTCACTTATAGTCCCAAGAAATCGAACGCCGTGATTCTATGCGAAATGTTGAAAATTTTCCAGCCGGATCAACTGGGAACTATGCGTAAGTATTTGACGCTCAGCCAACCCGTGGTTCCGCAGGCATCGGCGCAGGCGAGGTGAGAGGAGACCGCAAATGTCGCGAGAAGCCTAAGTGCGAGGCACCTACAGCGCAGCAATCAGGTTACGCAGCGGTTTTGCGACAGCCTCTGTAAACAATGGAAAACCCAGCTTGAAATTTGGGCTTGACAATAAACCCCGTTCGGGCACTTTCTGTTTGACTTCAGCAGGTGGAAAGGCACGATCCGGCCTGTTTGGATTTTAAGAGTACATCGTCCAGTTTAAAATGAGGGGTTCAGCGCGTTTGTCATGCGGCGCATCCAGTTGTAGTGTGCAGGCAATGGCAGGGTCTTTGGCGAGCACTGCAACACACCCGTGCGGCATTACGGAAGCGCCCGAAGGCTTGCCCGGCCTGCGCTGGCTCGGCGTTTGTAAGCTACTAAGTGTATTCATCTTTTGCCACATCTCGGTGTTATTTTCGTACTCGCATAGTCACCTATTTAACTCTATGCTCACATTCTCCGTGTGAAAATGCCTTAATATGAACCAAAATCTCAACACGCTAAATCGTTACAAGAATTGAATTGATATGCGTGAAATCCACCCTCCCTACAGCTCCGGCTCACCGCTCACATTAGTCTATTTTCTCGCCGCGCTGATGATCGTGATTGCGGGATTGCGTGCTGCTACCGATATTATTGTACCGTTTCTTTTGGCGACGGTGCTTGCGATGATTTGTGCGCCGATGGTGTTGTGGCTCAAGCGCTTGAAGTTCCCCACGATCATTGCTGTGTTTGTCCCCATCATTGGGCTATTACTGGGGTTGATATTGGTAGGCACACTGGTGGGTGCCTCGCTGGCAAGCTTTTCTGCCAACCTGCCGCAATATCAAATGCGTTTGGAAAGTCAGACTCGGTTCCTAGTGGATTTTCTTGCAGGGTGGGGCATTGACGTCTCACGCGCAACGCTCGAAAACCTGTATGATCCCGCGGCGACCATGCGGCGCGCCGGAGATCTTTTGACCGATCTTGGCAATCTCTTCAGCCGTTCATTTCTCATTCTGTTGACGGTGGTATTTATTCTGTTCGAAGCTGCAGGGATTCCGCGCAAAATGCGGGCTGCATTGGATGCCCCGGAGGCAACCATGGCCCACTGGCAACGCGTCGTGGACAGTGTGCACAGCTATCTGTTGACCAAAACCTGGATCAGCTTGTTAACGGGCGCTATTGTGGCGGTGTTTCTACAGCTTATGGGGGTCGATTACCCGTTGCTCTGGGGTTTGGTGGCTTTTGTATTAAATTTCATACCCAATATTGGCTCATTGATCGCATCGATACCCGCTATTTTATTGGCGCTGGTACAGTTTGGCGTACTTCAGGCATTGATTGTGGCCACGGGGTACTTTGTAATCAACACAGCCATTGGAGCGGGGCTGGAACCGCGCGTTATGGGGCGGCGACTTGGACTCTCTCCTTTGGTGGTGTTTGTTTCATTATTGTTCTGGGGCTGGGTACTCGGACCGGTGGGTATGTTGCTTTCCGTGGTGTTGACCATGGTGTTGAAGATTGGTCTGGAGGCAAATCCAAACACGCGTAAATTTGCGGTATTGCTCGGTGATATGCGCGACACGGATGCCATATTGAGTGCCAAATCAGAGCATTGAACCTAAAAACCTCAGTTGAGCGCAAAAAAGACACGTAAGATATTGGTGTGCATGGTGAATCGGAAAAACTCGTGGTCACCTTATTGGTGATGAGAGGGTTTTCTGATTTGCCAGGT
>JANTGD010000079.1 GCA_024763135.1 Thiotrichales bacterium
CCTTGGGAAGGGAACAACCATTCCCTGCGAAGTGCGCCTACCCAGGCATGCAGACAGGACAACTGCGCCCGTCATTTTAAACTGGACGAGGTACTAGTCGCGGACGGTCTCGTGGGGGTGGGCTAGCCACAGGGCTCGCGACAGTCTCGGCTACACCCGGATTGACTTAGGTCAAAACCCCCTGGGTGACGATGGGTAAGATGCCCGATGTTCTCTACTATGGGCTAGTGGCATGTCGTCAGTCGTTTTCGATTCGGTGGAATTTGATGAGGCACTCATCAACCGTTACGATGCAAGTGGTCCACGTTACACTTCTTATCCTACCGCAGTATCATTTACGGATGAGTTTACGCAGGATGATTACGTTCAGGCAGCGCATCAAACCAACGAGTTTCCGATCCCCAGCCCGCTGTCACTCTATTTTCATATTCCGTTTTGCGACACGATTTGTTTTTATTGTGCCTGTAACAAAATCGCGACGAAAGATCATACCCTGGTCAGTGGATATCTTGCACACCTCGATCGGGAGATGGCACTCCAATCCGCACTCTATGATGAAGATCGTATCGTAGAGCAACTGCACTGGGGGGGAGGGACGCCCACTTTCCTTAGTGAGGCGGAAATGTCTCAGTTGATGGCAGCAACGCGCCGGCATTTTGCATTGCGTGACGATGATGAGGGGGATTATTCAATAGAAATTGATCCGCGCTCAGTCACCGGGGCCACAATTAGGCATCTACGTGGGCTTGGTTTCAATCGCTTTAGTTTGGGCGTTCAGGATGTTGAACCGGAGGTTCAGCGGGCAGTCAACCGCATTCAGCCGATTGAGCAGACTCGAGAAATCATTCAAGCCTGCCGAGATGTCGAGGCGCACTCCATCAACTTGGATTTGATCTATGGTTTGCCGTTACAAACCGTGGAAAGCTTTGACAAAACCCTCGACGCAGTACTCGATCTTTCGCCAGACCGGCTCTCTGTTTTCAACTATGCGCATTTACCCACTCGCTTCAAACCACAGCGACGGATCAATGAAGCGGACCTGCCTTCAGCCAAGCAGAAGCTGGAAATCTTCAAACACACCATTCAAAAACTGACGGGAATGGGTTACCGCTTTATTGGAATGGATCATTTCGCCAAGCCCGATGACGAACTCGTTAAAGCGCAGGAACAAGGCCATTTACATCGGAATTTTCAAGGCTATACCACACGCGGCAATTGTGAGCTGGTCGGATTGGGCGTGAGTTCGATCAGTAAGGTTTATAATGTCTACAGCCAGAATGAAAAGGATCTGCCCGCATATTTCGCCGCCTTGGATGCCGGCAAGCTGCCGATTGAGCGGGGCGTCAAACTGAATTTCGACGATATATTACGCAGAGAGGTCATCAGCGCGCTCATCTGCAACTTTTGCTTGGATATGCAACGGATCAATCAGGAGTTCAGTATTGATTTCCAAACGTATTTCAAGCCAGAGCTTGAGCGCTTGGCAGAGCTTGAAAAGGATGGGCTGGTGCAAGTCGATAAGCGTAGAATCGATGTCTTACCTCGCGGTCGCCTATTAGTGAGAAACGTCTGCATGGTTTTCGATGCGCGACTCAATCGCAGCGAATCGTCGAGCCAACGATTTTCGCGGGTGATCTGAGCACAAGTAAAACTCGTACTGCGGCGTATTGACGCATTACGAATTGATCAGAGCTTCCTTCAATGTGTAGCAACTGCCGAGGGTTAGCTGAGTAGTTACGAATAGCATGGCGCAATATTCACGTGGACAATGAAACGCCAGCATCTGTCAATCAGTCTATCGGCCAAAAGGGTTTGGGTATTCGAATAACAAAAACCTTTAGAGACCGTAATCGTGAGGCCTCCGTTGCCGCGTCGTCGTCTGCCGATGCCATAGGGCAGCAGGCTTTGTAAGTATTTGGTTAGCCCTGCCGAGTGTCCAGAGAGCGAGGTTCAGCCTGAGCCAGCGTACATAGTGCCGCCATGTTTAGTATGCGCACATGGCGCCGGTTAGTGTGTATGATCTGTTCTTCTTGCATACGCGAAAACATGCGGCTCAGAGTTTCAACAGCCAGTCCCAGATAATTTGCAATATCGTGGCGCGGCATTGAGAGATGGAAGTCGATAGGGGAGAATCCGCGCATTTCCAGACGTCGAGAGAGACTGAGAAGAAACGCTGCCAAGCGCTCTTCGCCTTTCATTTGTCCGAGCGCAAGCAAGATTTCGTGATCATGATTAATTTCATGACCAATGAGATGCAGGAATTGTCTTCGCAGCCCACCCAGAGAGCAGCAGAGTTTTTCTAAGTCGTCGAGATCCAGTGCACAGGTGGTGGAGCTTTCGAGCGCGACCGCGGTACAGCGATGCTTACTTTCACCCAGCCCATCCAGCCCAATCAATTCTCCGGGTAGATAGAAACCGGTGATTTGTTCTGAGCCACTGTTGGTCAGGACAACGGTCTTAAACGATCCCGAGCGAATCGCATGAACCGATTTGAGGGACTCTCCCGCATGAAACAGTGCTTGTCCTTTTTCCACGCTTGGTTTGTGTTGAATGGATTCATCAAGCGTTTCGAGTTCTTTGGAATTGAGCCCGTGTGGTAGGCACAGATGGGACAGGCTGCAACTACCGCAGGAAACTTTCAGCTCGCGCAGGTCGAAGGCCTTGATTTTTGTTTGGGTCGGCATGCTGCTCTCTGTCTGATCTGGAATTTGTTTAAGCCACACTGGAAAGGCTATATGAGTTGGTCGTTACTGGGTCTGTGGTCTCGAGCACGACGTACTAGCAGCAGAACAGGCTGTTGTAAGCGTCTCGTGCGGTACAACCTTGTCTCGAAAATTAGCTAAAATTGCTCATGTACTTTGTCTGTGCACTGGGCTTTTCTGCTAATTATTTTTAGTCAACACTCAGCTCACCCCGAAATGCGCCTGCTCTGCGATAAAAAATGCTCATTGACGCTCATAAACCCTCATGTTTTGCCTTGGTCTGGCAGATTTCAGGGGCAATCTGATCAGTGGCTACATAACCGACCACTCCGTGAGTAGTGACGATTTTGCTCGTCTTCTGCCTTCCAGAGACTTTATCGACGGTTTGCTAAGCTTACCAATAAGTTGACATAGGTCAAATATCTCTCTTTGGTGAGTTGCATGGTAAGTGATTGTTAGGGTGCCGCTGCGTGGCTCAGCTGAGTTCGCGGTAATCGTGGCTGTCTCGGGGATCGATGCCCCACTCGTTTGCTGTCCTGCGGTTGTTGACAGCAAGGTGAAGAGCAGGCTCATAAATTAAGGATGGATTCAGGCGTAGACCGGTTGAATGTCCAACCATGTGGTGCAAAGGGGCGTGGGTGATGTTAACTGTGCGAGTGTGGGGAATGGGGTGCTTGCTGCTTGCTTGGTTTGGGCTTGCACCGGTGGTTGCGGCAGCAGAGACTCAAGATCAGCGCCTTACCAGATCAATTGATTATGCCAGCCATAGCGAGCGATTGCCCGAATTAGAGGAGCTCCTGCCTGAACCCCTATCACGACTCCGTCAAGTGGGGTATCGGCAGCCACAAGGCCCGGGTGGGTTGCGACAAGCGCGCTCGTCCTGCCAATGCGTATTGCCGGATGTGCAGATCTTCGAGACCCGCGTGGAATTGATCTGGGATGCCGATGAGGACGGCTTCTATCATCAATTCAGCCTCAGTTTTGATGCAGATACTGATCGAGCAAGCAGCTGGGTATTCGCCAAACTTTACGTGAGTTATGAAGGAGGCCCCTGGAACTACCTGCACACTTCCCGCAGTTTCCAGCTTGTTGATCGTTCTACTACCGATGAGTACACCATTGAAACTGCATTAGACCGCGGATATCCCACGGGATATTACGATCTCTTGCTGGAGCTCTACGACGCTGACAGCGGCAGTTTTCTCACCAGCGTCGGTCCGCATGACGATCTTGATTTCTATGCCCTGCCTTTGGAGGATCAAACACAAGACCCCTGGAGTTACTCTGATTCTGGCTATGAATTTTCCAGCTATGTTTACGGCGGGGGTGGCCTGAATCTGGGGTGGTTGGCCATTGCGATGTTGGGAGTGCAAGGGGTTCGGGCGCGGGGGACCTGATACGCTCGGCAGGGTGTTAGGGTGGGAGCCTATCGGAACGCTGCGCTTGGTCGGCCCCGCGCTATTGCTCCTCAGTTATCTCGCTGCTTACGACAAAGCCCCCTTATCTGACAAAATTGGCAGGCGGTGTCCGGGTGTCCATGAGCGGGCAGGGGCGCGCCCTCCTGAAGCTTGGTCAGCACAGTCAGCAAACGTCGCAGGCTTAGTTTACGTAATTCATCAATCGTATCCGCTTCAAGCATGGTCTGACGTTTGATCCACTTTTTATTGGTATTGATTTCCAGGTATCCGGCTTCGGTGGCTTGTGGGTCTAGTAGGGCATAGGTTAAAAGTTGCACTTTCTCACCTGCTTGGATTTCCACGATCTTTGGAAAACCGCCTGTTTTGTAGTCCAGAATCTGTCTGCCATCGGTAGCGATATCAATACGATCGATTTGTCCCCAAAGCCGCACGTCAAGACCTGGTATGGGGATTTCCAGCTGGATTTCGTTTTCCAGGTTGTGCCACTGTTGTGCATGCCTGATTTCCCAGTCGATCAACGCCGTTGCGACAGCTTGCCAGCTGTTTTGCCAGGCTTGTCTTTCGAATCCTTCCACGGTTGCCTCTGTGATTAAGGACTGGCCCAGTTTCACCAGGTGCTCCAGAGCGGATGCGCGGTTTTCGGTAGTGAGCGCTTGTGGGAATGCCGGCTGTTGCTGCGTACCACTGTGAAATAAATACAGCGCCTGATGCACGATATTGCCAAAATCTCGTTTGTTGAGTTTCTCCACCACTTCTTCGCGAGCCTTCAATCGCAGTCCGTCACTGGCGAAAAAACGGTAGGGGCACTCAATCAAGCGTTGATGGGCCGCCGCCGATAGCCGGCGTGGCAACCTTGTGCCCGGCAAATGAGCGCGCGCTTCTGTCGTTGGCTGTGGGAGGGTGGTGGCCCAGGGTGACTGGACTGCAGCGCTGGTTTGCTGCGCCAGGTGTCCGGGGGAGTCGCTGTGCAAGCTCGATCGGCCGGCGGCCTGCAGGAAGGTATCCAAGAGGTCTAGCCAGGGAGAAGGTTGCCGGGTTTCCCCATTGAGTGTTTTGGTGTAAGTAATCACGAGCGGGACCGGACATTCGATCAGTCTGCGAAATCGTGAGAAGGCGATTAGCTGTTCGTCTGCCAGGGTTTTGAGTCCAAGCGCATAGCGGGCGGTGTCGTTGAAAAAAATGTGCGGATGCGGCTTGGTTGGCAGTGTGTGATCGTCGGCACCAGCCAGTATGATGGCATCAAAATCTGCAAGCCTGCTTTGATCAAGATTAAGGATGCGTATGCCACTGTGTAGGCGTGCCGGGCGAAAATTATGCGTTTCGAACGCTCGGCCCAGCCACATGCGACACTCCTGCCAGGAAAACTTCAATGCCCGCCCGTATAGCGCTTGCTGCATATCGACGGTTTCCTGTTCAATCCGTTGCCCTGCGGGATCTGCAATCAAGCCCTCCCAAAGCCCAAGCGTTTGCAGGCTCGACTTTAATGCATCAAGAAAAACGCCGGGATCGATGGACTCGCAGTGAATGAGCGCAGCCAAGGGGCGGGCAGCTGTTTCGATCCGTTCCAATAATGCCCATACGCCCCTGTAGGTGGGCTCGGTGGCGGCGTCGAGCGCTTGCTCGCGAGCAGCAAGTGCGTGTCGATAGCGTTGCAGGTCGCTGGCGCACTGTTCTCGTTCGATAATGTCACGCTGCAGGAGAAAGATGCTTTCCTCATCTAGGCTGGCCTGCCCCATGAAGCCAGATTTGAGGACATCGAGCAAAGGTGAGTGATCGAAGTCAGTCTCTACCGTTTCCAGCCAACGTTCCACTACGCCGGCCGCTGCGGTGGTGGACAAAGGCCAGCCTGCGTCGTCATGAACGGCGATGCCAGCTCTATGTAGGAGTGCAGAAATCCGGCGTGCGAGACGCCGGTCTTCGGTAATGATGCCGATTGCACGTCTACCTTGTAACCACCACAATCTTGCCTGGCGTTCAATTGCCAGCGCTTCTTCTTCGCTACCTTTGGCGGCAAAGACGGTTACCGTGTTGTAGCTCTCTAGTTGTGCAGTATCCAGTTTCTTACTGCGCGTCAATAGCGAAGCATTTTCGGGCGCTTCGAAGAGGACTTGCAGACTTTTGGCGCGTGCCGATACACCCGAAGATGGTAGCTGGGGTGTATCTACTGGGCAATGCTGCAATTGCGTATAGAGTGGCTGGTCGGGACGGACCCAGAGCGTTAGTTGTTGCGCGTTCAATTGGCGTTCGACCCAGCACAGTTCTCGTGAGTGCAGCCAGTCATATCCCACCATGAGGATTGGTCCGGTGGGAGTGTTTTGCTGAAGGCCTTCACGCAATAGGCGGTTGCGGGTGGTGGCTGTTTCGGCGTCGAGTTGTGTCTCCCAGGCCTGCCAAAGCAGGGCGAGTTGGCGGCTATCGTCCGCAAAATTGTCTAGGCCGTTTTGGGCGAGTGTTGCAGATAAATAGTCCGGGGTTTGATTGGTCAGTTCCAGGGCTTCAAACCAGCGCAGGAGTTCGTCAGCCATTTGCCAAGGGTGCCCGGTGCGTTGCAGCACTTCAATGAGCATGAGTTCCTGAGCGTGGGTGTTGAGAATTCGCCCTGCGGGCGCGACGCGTCGAGTGAGAAAGTGCTGCAGTGAATGGACGCGCGGCGCAAGCAGCCCCGCATCTTTGCCCAACGCTTCCAGCAGTCCGTGTCTTATGGCCGCGCCGTAGTGCTGTTCGGGTATTAGAATTGTTACGTCGTGCAGGGCAGTCAAACGTTCAGCAGTCGTCAGTGCATCCGTCGTTGTGGAGGCGTGCAGTCGTTGCTTGCAAGCGTCAATGATTTGCTCCAGCGGCGATTGTTCGGGTGCGTAAAGGTGTACCGGCATGTGCTAATTCGTGGCAAGGCACTTAGTAATAATCTGTCGAGTGATGAGGCATGGCAGCGAATAGTCAAAACCCGAAGTCACTGCCAGCATCGGCATGTCTTGCCCCTTATCTGTGTGAAATCTGAGCTCGCGGGATACCGCGCAGTGTGTCGATTTCTGCTTTCCTGCACAAAAATACATTTTTGGTAACGACTCAGCGTACTCATCTTATGACCCATCTCGGCGTTATTTTCGTACTCGAATGGTCACATATTGACTATATGCTCACATTCTTCGTGCGAAAATGCCTTGATAGGTACCGGAATCTAAACACGCTGAGTCGTTACCCTTTTTCAACCCACGTTCAACCCTGCTGAGCAGTGATTTTGTTCTTGTGCAGAATTTGTTGTCCGTTTTTGCAGGAATCGATCACTCGGTGGGCGAACGCGGATGCCTGTGGTTTAGCGCTCCAGGTACTGGAGTTTGTCCGCTACGCCATCCCATTTTTCAGCATCTGGGAGGGGTTCTTTCTTTTCAGAGATCACCGGCCACTGGGCGGCCAATTCTGCATTGAGTTCAAGAAATTGCTCTTGGCCCGAGGGTAGATCGTCTTCGGCGTAAATTGCTTCGGCGGGGCATTCTGGCTCGCACAGAGCGCAGTCGATACATTCATCCGGATCGATGACCAGGAAGTTGGGGCCTTCATGGAAACAATCGACAGGGCATACGTCGACACAATCGGTATATTTACAACGAATACAATTTTCAGTTACAACGAAAGTCATATACGGACTCCATATTAGGTACGCCAGAGAAAAGCTGGCGCCCGGGATCTCAGTTTATTCGGCTGTGAGCGAGTACCTGTGAATGCGGCTGTGGCGCATTATAGTCGGCCCTGGGTGGTGGTTCTGCAGCGCCCATCAATCAGTCAACAGTTGATGATAACAGGGCTCGTTTAAGGAAGCTCTGATCAATTCGTAACACGGCATCTTATGGCGCAAAATTGCCCACTTCCAAGTGGCGGATCTTCGCAACAGCCGGCTATTATGTGCGATCCGTGCTTTGAACTGGATGATTTCTCACCACAATCTGCTCGCGCCAGAATTAATCAGAGCTTCCTTAATGCTCGCGCTTCGCAGGATCACGTTGGTTCGCTCGATGTAAGGCTACAACTTCTCTTTGAGTTTATAAAGCCAGGTTAAGGCGTCTCTGGGGGTGAGTTCATCAGGATTCAAGTTTTCCAGCAATTCAATTGCAGGGTGAGGCGGTGTTTCGAGTTCCAGCGGCAACCCGAATTGGGGCGAGCTGGCGGGTTCCGATGCTTGCTGTTCGAGTTGGTTGAGTTTTTTGCGTGCAATTTTAATCGCCTGGGGTGGAATGCCTGCGAGCGCAGCAACCTGCAGGCCATAGCTTTGATTGGCGGGGCCTTGTTTCACAGCGTGCAAAAAAACAATTTGCTCACCGTGCTCAATGGCGTCGATATGCACATTACAGCTATTGGGTAAGGTTTCGGGAAGCGCAGTGAGTTCAAAATAATGCGTGGCGAATAGCGTGAAGGCGCGATTCACTGCACCCAGGTGTTCCGCACAGGCCCACGCCAATGAGAGGCCATCGAAGGTTGAGGTGCCACGACCGATTTCATCCATCAATACGAGGCTGCGTTCACTTGCGTTGTGCAAAATATTCGCGGCTTCGGTCATTTCCACCATAAACGTGGAGCGGCCTGAGGCAAGGTCATCGGATGCGCCGATGCGCGTGAAAACGCGATCAAAGTCTCCGATGTCAGCGGAATTGGCGGGTACGAAGCTGCCCATGTGAGCCATAAGAATGATCAATGCGGTTTGGCGCATGTACGTGGATTTCCCGCCCATATTGGGTCCGGTGATAATCAACATGCGTTGACTGTCATCCAGTAAAGTGTCATTGGGTACAAATGGTTCGTCCAGCACGCGCTCAATGACGGGATGCCGGCCACCATTGATGCAGGTTCGATCACTTGCCCGCAGATTGGGGCGGCAATATTGATGTGTTTCCGCTTGTTCCGCAAAGCAACAGAGCACGTCCAGTTCGGCAATGGCTTCTGCGCTCGATTGAAAGCTGAAAATCCAATGGCTAAGCGAGTTCAGTAGCGCTTCATAGAGGGCTTTCTCACGTGCCAGGGCGCGATCTCGAGCCGAGAGAATCTTATCTTCGAACTGCTTGAGTTCAGGGGTAATGTAGCGTTCCGCACCTTTGAGCGTCTGACGTCGGACGTAGTCTGCAGGCGCCTGTTCCGCTTGGCTGCGAGAAATTTCAATGTAGTATCCATGAACCCGGTTATAGGCGACTTTCAGGGTCGATAGGCCAGTGCGTGCACGTTCGCGCGCCTCCAACTCGAGTAGGAATTGATTGGCATTTTCGCTCAAGCTGCGCAGCTCATCGAGCTCAGCGTCGTAACCCGTTGCCAGCACGCCGCCATCTCTGATCAGCAACGGGGGCGTTTCGATAATGGCCCGGGTGAGTAGGTCGCAGGCATCAGGCTGTTCGATGATCCGCGTTAAGAATTCTGCCGTCAGTTGGGTGTTCAGCGGTTCGATGAGGGTTCGTAAATTTGGGATCTGTTGCAACGCATCCCGTAGCGTCGAGAGATCGCGAGGTCGGGCAGACCCGAGTGCAATCCGCGAGGATATTCTCTCGATATCGCCAATCAGCCGGAGCACATCCTGAATGGAATGGTAAGCTTGTTGCTCAATGAGTTTCTCGATCAACGCATGCCGAGCTTGAATGGTTTGGCGCTGGCGCAAAGGTTGGTTTACCCAGCGTCTTAAGCAACGTCCACCCATCGCGGTGATGCTGCTGTCCAAAACCGTGACCAAGCTATGTTCAGTACCTCCAGTGAGATTACGCTCTAACTCTAGATTGCGCCGCGTATCGGCATCCAACATGATGTGGGTGCCGCGTTGCTCGACGTGAATACCCTGAAGATGGGGTAGTTCAGTACGTTGCGTTTCCTGTACATACTGAAGTAATGCGCCGGCGGCTATGATTGCCAGGGGTAGCGTGTCACAGCCAAACCCTTTGAGACTTTGCACTTGAAACTGTCTCTGCAATAGTTGTGTGGCAGTCGTCTGGTCAAAGTGCCACTCTGGGCGTCGCGCCAGGCTAAATTTGTTAAGTCCCACCTGCTCGGCATTGAAATCGTCGCTTATGACTAGCTCGGCAGGTTGCAAGCGTTCGATTTCATCATGCAGGGCTTGTGGGTTGTCGACTTCCAACACGGTAAAGCGACCTGAGCTCAAATCCAACCACGCCAGGCCTGACGCCGTGGACGCAGGTGCCCTGTAAATCGCGCAGATGAGATTGTCCCGGCGGGCTTCCAGGAGCGAGTCAGAAGTCACTGTGCCTGGGGTGATAATGCGTACCACCTCGCGTTCTACCGGGCCTTTGCTTGATGCGGGGTCACCGATCTGTTCGCAGATGGCAACGGATTCTCCCAGTTTCACCAGTTTGGCGAGGTATTGTTCTGCGGCGTGGTAGGGTACGCCTGCCATCGCAATGGGTTTGCCGGCAGATTTGCCGCGCTGTGTCAAAGTGATATCGAGCAATTCCGCAGCTTTGCGTGCATCATCGAAAAACAGCTCGTAAAAATCGCCCATGCGATAGAACAATAACGTGTGGGGATAGTCTGCCTTGATGCGCAAATACTGTTGCATCATGGGCGTGTGCTGAGCTGTCTGTTTTGTTTGATCCTGAGCCATATTTAGAATTCGCTATGAGGTTGAAACATAGTTGAGCAGTACCCTGGTACATCGTCCAGTTCAAAATGAGGGACACAGTTGCCCTGTCTGCATTGCCGGGTAGGCGCACTGCGCCTTGATGCGCAGCATCACAAAAGCGCTGAGTCCGTCATTTTAAGGAAGCTCTGATCAATTCGTAACACGGGATCTTGCGGCGCAAAATCGCCCACTTCTAAGTGGCGGATCTTCGCAATAGCCAGCTGTGACGTGCGATCCGCGCCTTGAACTGGGCGATTTTTCACCACAATCTGCTCGCGCCAGAATTAATCAGAGCTTCCTTGAGCTAGACGATGTGCTAAAACGCGAGGATAGCGGGATTGTCTAATGGAGTCTGGGGCGGTCGAGCATCGTTGGATTCGGACATAAGATTGCCTCCTGAATGCCTTGTCCCTGCTTTTCCTACGTAACGAGTAAAAAGTAGTTGTTTTGACATTCTATCTCGAGTCTTTGCGGCCTTTGAATCTTCCGCATTGCACTGCGAATGTACACGACGGGCAATAGGTGCCAATTTTGTTGTTGACAGCGTGATCGAACTCTAACAGAATGTGCCGCCTGATTTTGGAGGGGTTCCCGAGCGGCCAAAGGGGACAGACTGTAAATCTGTTGGCTCTGCCTTCGAAGGTTCGAATCCTTCCC
>JANTGD010000080.1 GCA_024763135.1 Thiotrichales bacterium
AGGACCACTATGATTCATAAAAACAAAACCACATCTAACCCCTTGATGACTCACTGATACAGACAGTTTGGGCTTGGCGGTGTACTAGTACCTCGTCAACACGATATTGACGAGGTACTAGTACCTCTTCCAGCTTAAAATGACGGGCTCAGCGTATTTGTAATGCCGCGCATCAAGGCGCAGTGCGCGGGCAATGGCAGCGTCCTTGGCAAGCACTGCAACACTGATGCGCGGTATCACAGAAGCGCCCGACGCATCAACAGATGGGGGATGCCTGCCTCGAGAAAGGTCCCACCTTCCACCTGAAAGCCCTGGGCAGTGTAGAGTGGCACGGCGGTTAATTGCGCATGCAGAAACACTTCCGCCATCCCAAGTGCCGCCGCTCTGGCGAGGCAGGCGCGTAATAGCTCGGTCCCAATCCCCTGGCGACGCCAGTCTCGCAGCACCGCTATCCGCCCGATTTGCCCGGAAGGCAGCAGCCTGGCCGTCCCCACTGCCGCATTCCCGCTGGCTGCCATCGCGAGAAAATGCTCGGCGGATGAATCCAGCTCATCCCACTCCAGCACCTCTGGCACGCCCTGCTCCAGAATGAAGACCTCACGGCGGATCGCGACCAGGCGTGCTTGCTCATCGGCCCAAGACACTACGCGAATCTGGGGAACTGTCACCGTCAAGCGATTAACTGCCTGCTAAAAATAAAACTTCTGAAGAGTACAGGTCGTACAGTAGAGAGCGAATTTCGGTCTGCGCGAGACAAGACAAATCCTGCGCCTGAAAAGCATGTTGATTGCACAGCAACTGCACATCGGCAAGACAAGCCTCAGTGAGATGATAACTGTTGCGATCGGCGAAAAAGGTAATGCCGTTAGCATCTGAAGTATAAGCCAGCCGGGAATAATCGTTGCGCGTGAAACCGGCATTGTGTTGTAGCATCTCAAAAAAGCGAATTTCTTCCAATAGTGGTACTTCTGTTGGGGGTAACACTTCAGTGCGTCCCTCGCTTAAATAGCGCCCGAGCCAGTCTACGAATTGCTCGCGACTGAGCTTCAAATGACTGTCGATAATGGCGCGAAACTGTTCGATCGCGCGATGTGAAATTTCCCCAGGTTGTTCCTGTGGCAACAGATTGGCGTCTTCGTACTGCAAGGTGTCGGGGGTACGCAAGACAATCTCATCCATATAGGCCTGGAGCAAATCCCGGTAACTGGGTGCACGAAAGCCAATGGAGGCCGTCATACATGCGCCAGCAGCCACCCCATAATGCGCATAGCGTGGCGGCAGATAGAGCAGATCCCCGGGTACAAGCTGTAGAACCTGCTCTGGCTGGAATTCCCGCATTATGCGCAGTTCCAGCCCCTCCACGAAATCATCATTATCCACGGGGCCACCCAAGTGCCATTCCCGGGTGCCCTCGAGCTGGAGTAAGAACACATCGTATTCATCGATATGTGGCCCCACCGAACCTCGATCGCTGGCGTAGCTAATCATCAGATCATCGATACGCCAATCTGGAATGAAGCGAAACGGTTCCACGAGATAGCGCAGTTGGGGAATGAGCTTTTCGCAATCGCTCACCAGCAATGTCCAATGAGACGCAGGCAGGGCTTCGAAGTCCTCTTCCAGGAAAGGACCGTAGGTGACATGCCAGGGGCCGGCGGGATGGCGTTCCTGAACGAGCCGGCTGTTTGCTTCTTCATCACAAGCAAGGCCGATTAACTCCTGCTTGGATAAGGGCGGCATTTCGATGGGCAATGCCTGACGCACCAGCAACGGCTTTTTCTGCCAGTATTCCTTTAAAAAGGTCTCTGGTGTGCGTCCTCCGAGCAGATTGGATACATCCATGTTGGTTACCATTGATACCTTATATTGGTGGCCGCAGACTCGCTGTCGAGCTGCTGGTGCACGCGCCAGGCAGACATGCGGCCCATTGGCTTGGATGCCCGGTCGTACCGATCAAGCCCGCTTATTTCAGACATTTTTGGCTTGCTCCGCGGCATTGCCTGTGTACCGGGCAGGTGTGAGGCGCAATAACTGCTCACGAGCCTCTTCCGGAATCGCGAGACCATCGACGAATTCACGCAATGCTTGTGCGTCAATCCGCTGACCACGGGTAAGCGCTTTGAGCTTCTCATAGGGGTTCTCAATCCCATAGCGCCGCATTACGGTTTGAATAGGTTCCGCAAGCACTTCCCAGTTTTTTTCAAGATCGGCTGCCAGTGCCTCAGGGTCGACTTCGAGCTTACCCAGCCCCTTGATCAAGGCCTCGAACGCAATCAGGCTGTGTGCAAAACCAACCCCCAGATTGCGCAAAACGGTGGAATCGGTGAGATCTCGTTGCCAACGCGAAATCGGCAGTTTACGACTCATATGATCAAACAATGCATTGGCAACCCCCAGATTGCCCTCGGCATTTTCAAAATCGATGGGATTGACCTTATGCGGCATGGTCGAAGAACCCACTTCCCCGGCCACCACCTTTTGCTTGAAATAACCCAAAGAAATATAACCCCAGACATCCCGTGCCAAATCAATCAAAATCGTATTATAACGGGCCATTGCATCGAATAGTTCCGCAATGTAGTCATGCGGTTCGATCTGAGTCGTGTAAGGATTGAACTCCAGATCCAGAGACTCCACGAAGCGTAATGCAAATGCCGGCCAGTTGACATCGGGATACGCAATCAAATGGGCGTTGTAGTTACCAACTGCACCATTTATTTTTCCCAGAATCCGGATGGCCCGGACCTGCTGGTGCTGGTGATCCAAGCGATAGATGAAGTTGGCCAGCTCTTTACCCATTGTCGTCGGGGATGCGGGCTGGCCATGGGTTCGGGCAAGCATGGGTTGATCGGCCAGCGCCTGAGACAATCCTTGCAGCGTATTCTCAAGTCGCTCGAGCTGGGGTAATAAAATCGCATCACGGCCATGCTTGAGCATCAAAGCATAAGCGAGATTGTTAATATCCTCGGAGGTACAGGCAAAGTGGATGAATTCGGCAACAGCTTCCAGTTCCGCATTACCCTTGATCTGCTCCTTGAGAAAATATTCCACCGCTTTGACGTCGTGATTCGTCGTACGCTCGATTTCCTTAACCCGCTGTGCATCGGCGGTATCGAACTGGGCAATAATCTGTTCCAGCACGGCATTAGCGGTTTCAGAGAAGGGCGGCACTTCTTCGATCGTGGTATTTTGCGCCAGCGCCTGGAGCCAACGTACCTCCACCAGCACCCGATGGTAAATCAAGCCAAATTCACTGAAGACCGCACGCAGTGACTCGACCTTGGCGCCATAACGACCATCGATGGGAGAAATTGCAGTCAGCGCAGATAAATCCATGAGTGATATCCAGTTCTCTTGGGGTCTGTCGGGCTTGGGCGTCGATAGCGTGGCCGAGAGGTTTTTTTTGATTGAGGTAAATCGTTGGCGCTACGCAACGAAATCAAACAAACCAGCCAACAAACGCTTCACCGCAATCGGGTAACCTAGGTCCGACAGACTCTTAACGTAATGTATTCAACCTTCAATGCCGCAGTATACTAAGACAATCCATAGTAAAGCCACAGTCGGCGGGACTCTGGGCACTCAGGCACGAGGCAACTTGGTCCTGACGAAAGCGTCTTATGGGCACGCTGAGCATTTCATCCCGCTCGGAAGCTACCTTGCAGAAATTTCGCGATCTCTTTCCCAGTAATCTACGCCCGTTGCCTCTATCCTCTAACGGGATTCACAGGGCTCCAGTCTGCCTCACGAGCGTACGGAGCAATATTGGGGGGTAATTTTATAATTTAGGGAAACCAGCAGGTGCAGACTCATCGATTGCCATTACAGCTTAAACCAGGCCAATACTTGCTGGCTGGTTTTCTCATTATTTTTCTGCTGTTGCCCGGAACGGTGCTCGCCGATGCCTACCTCGATGCGCTCAAGGCTGCAGCCGGCGACGTTGAAGTCGATCCGAACAGCAGCCAAGCGGTCACTGACCCGGGCAGCGATTCGCCTGCCACGCCCACTTCGGGCAGTGATTCCACCGCAATTCAGGCAGGTCTTTCCCAGGACGCCTTCGAGCGTTACCTGCAACAGAATTTTCTTGGGAGTTTCAGCTTTTATCGTCGCCTGGATTCCAATCTCAAACGCCAGATCTTCGAAGCCTACCAAGAACGTCCGGAAATCGAATATCTGCGCCAGCAGATCAAACAACGCTATCTCAACCGCTAAGTCCCCATGGAGAAAATAATGCCGATGGTCTCACCGAACTGGAATGCGCTAGGACAGTGGCTCATTCTTTCACTGGGCTTGTTCAGCCTGACTGCGCAGGCGCTGGATGTAAAACTCGATGCCAATCGCGACTACATAGAAACGATCCACGAAGGGCAGGTTGTGAAGGTCGAGCGAATCCAGGACACTAAACACAAGATTACTGGAAGTTTTGCAAAAACCTCACGCCAGTGCCCCCCTTTTTGCATCCAGCCCACCTACGTGAATCCACAGATTGAAACTGTCTCCGAGATCGATATTTTCGATTTTATGGAAAACGAATTGATCGACGGCACCGGCGTACTGATTGATGCACGGGTCCCCTCCTGGCATAAAAAAGGCACCATTCCCGGCTCGATCAATATTCCGTTCACAGTCTTCGAAGCTGACAAAAATGACCCAAAACTCGAAGATGCGCTCTATCGCCTGGGTGTGCGCAAACGCGGTCAGGTTGGCGGAATGACTCGCCTGCTGGAAAGCTTTGGACTCATGAATGGCGATCTCAAGACGGACGACTGGGATTTCAGCCAGGCCAAGAAGCTGATCCTTTGGTGCAATGGCATGTGGTGTGGTCAATCGCCCCGCGCGATCCGTGCCTTGATTAAACTCGGCTACCCAACTGAACAACTCAAATACTACCGGGGTGGTATGCAATCCTGGCAGATTCTGGGGCTGACCACCATCGTTCCGTAAATAATCCGCAACGGTATATGGGGCACTGGTAGCCCGACTGCCTGAAGAATACCTGCCAGCCAGTCACCTGATCCCAGCGCGGCAGACAGTTGGTACCTGGTCACAAAAAAAGCCCTGGCCAAGGCCAGGGCTTTCTACTGTTAGAACGCGTCATCGCCCTACTTACATCAGACAATTTCCCCAGGATAGTCGGCCAGCCCCGGATTATCCTTAACACCTACGAGCTTGGGATGGTTGATCTTAGCCAAGTGCAAGACATTGTCTTTATCCTTGTTCTTAATGATGTAATCGCGCACCACGTCGAACATTAAACGCCCTTCCGGTGTGCGATTGACCACGGCCCAGCCAGCCACCTTATAAGTTTTGTCCGGCTCGATTTTTTCACCATTATCCAAACGCGCATCACTGATCCGTTCCCCAAGCTTCTTTGTGGGATCGATGGTGTAATCCATACCACCGACTCTGACCATATCACCACCCGACTGGAGATAAGGATCCGGATCGAAGAGGTTGTCTGCCACTTGCTCTAAGGTATTGAGCAACTGGCTGCCCTTCATCTCGGTCACATAAGTTTCGCTGTAGGTGGTAGAAGTTTGGGTCATCACATCCTCCATAGTGATCCAGTCGCCTTTGAGCGTCGAGGTACCCCAACGTACACCGGCTGACATGGCCACATGCGCGCCATGCTCCTCGCGTAGTGCGTTACAGAGCACTTGATCCCAGGTTCCCATGAAATTACCACGGCGATACAAGGTCCGGTCAGCGATCGCGAGTTTTTCAGTCAAGATTTCATCAAAGCTCTTGCCGACACGCGCTTTGTTGAACATTTTGTCCTTGGCGCGGCTCTCGACGATTTTGTCATCGTATTTCTTACTGCGCATCTGCGTGATATACGCTTCCATTTCCTTATCAGCAGGCAGCATTTCAGTGAAGACTGGAAAGAGTTTGTATTCGGTTTTCTTGAGCTTACCGTCCTCAAATCCAAAATCCATGGCGCCTACATATTTGCCACTACACCCTGCATTGGTCACCAAGCAGGTATGTCCTTCAACATTCTTGACTTCGAGTGGCTTGGGCACCGCATCATGCGTATGGCCTCCAAACACCGCATTCAGGCCTGGTACGCGCTCAGCCATTTTGATGTCCACGTCCATACCATTGTGCGTCAGCAATACCACCGCATCCGGCTTTTCGTCCTCGCGGATTTTCTTTACGAGATCTTTCATGTCGTCTTCGCGCAAACCGAAAGACCAATCGGGAAAGAACTCTGGGGGGTTGGCATTGGCCGTCCGGGGGAATGCCTGGCCAACTATGGCTACACGCCGGCCATTGAGCTTTTTCATCACATAAGGTTGAAACGCATAACCTACGTCTTCATCGAACAATCCCCGACCGTCGAATTTTTCCACCATTTTGGCGTAATCATCACCGAACAGTGAATCTTCTTTAACACGCACGTTCTGGCCAATGAAGTCACCTTTAAACAAGGCAACGTTGGCAAGCACCTCTTCTTCCCCATAGGTGAACTCCCAGTGCCCCACCATGGCATCGACGCCAAGCAGATTGGACGCTTCAACCATATCGACACCCCGGGTCCACAGTGAGGTACCCGAACCCTGCCACAGGTCACCACCATCGAGCAATACGGTGTTGTCACGCCCTCCTGCTTGTTTACGGAGCTTCTCGACCAGGGTCTTGATATTCGCGTAACCGCCCATGCGCCCGTATTTTTTAGCGTAGTCGAAAAAATTGAGATAGGTGAAGGCGTAAGCTTCGCGTCCTTCCTCGGGTAATCCCATTGCGTCCAGCATCTTCTTACCAACAAGATGTGGAGGACGTCCATAGGCATCACCAACGCCCAGGTTCACATTGGGTTCACGAAAGTACACAGGCAATAATTGGCCATGGACATCTGTGGTGTGCAGGATACGGAAATCACCCTGCATCGGGAAACTGTAGTATTCCTCAGCCGATTTTGCGGCGGCCTTGGCGTTTTCCATCAACCATGGAAGCGCGCTCGCGGTAGCGCCGCCAAAAGCGCCCAATCCCATGAGTTTCAAAAATGTTCGACGATCAATCTGCGACATAGGTAGTCCTCAAAATTTAATGTTAGGATTGGCCGCTTTGCGATATGTCAGTGCGCTCAGCGGCGCTGCGAGTATACACGATTTCCCGCACTTCTCATCATGATTCCCACGGTTTGTTTGCGTTTTGGCACCCGCGCTTATGGGTCCCCTTTCTCCCATTGGCGTCTCCTGGCGCTTGTTGCATTGATTGGTCTTTGGCTTTTTGCGCCGCCCGTGCGGGCAGATCTCGTCAAGCCGGCCCTGGTTGAAATCAGCGTCAATACCAATGGCACCTTGACGGTAGAGATACGTGCGAGTATCGAGGCCCTGCTAACAGGTATTAACGCGCGGTATAAAAACACCCAGGAGGCCCCCAATGCTGCTGAATATGACGCCCTTCGCGTCCTTCAGCCCGAAGCGCTTGCGGAGAGATTTACCGCCTTTCAGGCGACCCTCCTGCGCGAAATCCGTCTCTTGGCAGATGATCAGCCGGTGTCTCTTACCATCACCAAGGTCAGCATTCCCGAACGTGGCTACACCAAGGTACCGCGCATCAGCCTCATTACCCTTACGGGTCAACTGGATCGTTCGGTTAAAACCCTGGTTTGGTACTACCCCGCTCGGTTCGGAGACAATGCCGTCCGCGTTCGACAGGTGGACGAAAAAAATCAGAAATGGCACTGGTCGGAATGGCAGTGGCTCAGATCAGACGACGCCAGCACACCCTTTTCACTGGAAGCACTGTTCACACGTCGTCCGACCTACCAAGTGGTGCTCAACTATATTTCCATCGGTTACGATCACATTGTGCCGCGCGGCATGGACCACATCCTATTCATTCTGGGAATCTTTCTCCTCAGTACCCGCCTGCGACCGCTGCTCGCGCAGGTCACGATGTTCACGATTGCGCACACCCTCACCCTCGCACTATCGATGAATGGTATTGTCAGTCTGCCACTGCGTCTGGTCGAACCGTTGATTGCGCTGTCGATTGCCTATGTCGGCGTAGAAAATTTGCTCTCACCTTCCCTGCACAAAAGCCGCTTGTTCCTGGTGTTTGGTTTTGGCTTGCTCCATGGCTTGAGCTTCGCGGGCATGCTGAGCGACTTTGGTATGCCGGCCTATGCCTTTGCAACCGCGCTGATCAGTTTTAATATCGGGGTGGAATTTGGCCAGCTCGCAGTCATCACGGTTGCCTTTTTGGCGATGGGTGTCTGGTTTTGGGGGCGGCCAGCACTCTATCGGCGCCTAGTGGTGGTACCAGGCTCTCTGGCGATTTCATTTGTTGGATTGTATTGGATGCTCGATCGTCTGACTCTCTTCGATTGAGCAGACACATCGGTTGGATCACAGCGGCGCATATCAGTGTTTAGGAAACTCTGATCAACCGCAGTAAGCGGGATTCAGCGGGGTATCCGGGCATTCACTGACTTTTTGCGTGCTTGTACTCGATCAAGCGCATCTGACCCCCTGTCCACTTCCGCCAGTACCAACGCAGCAGGCCAATCAGCTCCGGAAACTTCACCAAGGTATTGAGCATTGCCCAAGTACGCGTCTTGTGTTTTGGCCAGCCGCGCGACACCCCATAGCGGTAGCTTCTCCAGGCAGGTACGACATACAACATAAATCCGAGCAGACTCCAACCGTGGGTTGGGAATGCGAGCGCTAGGAGCGAAAGCGGGAGCAACAACCCCCAAACGAAAACCCGGCGCTGCGAAAGATGGTGGTGATCGAATCCTGGCCGTGCCTCATGCATGGAGGCAACTTGGCCATAGGCATGCCCAGTTCGTTCGGAACGCTTCCACCACTGCCGGAAACGTGTAATCCGGGCATCGTGCCAGCTCATATCCGCATCGATACGTTCCGTCTTCCAGCCTGTCTGACATAGGCGTATCCAGAGTTCGAAATCCTCGCTCGCGATCACCTGGGGATCATATCGCCCAGCCTCCTGAAACGCCGCCACCCGCATCAACATCTCTCCTCCAAATGGGGTCCGATCACCCAAGGGGGTATCCCACTCGAGATCGCAGCTGGCATTGAAAACCGATGCCTCTGGATGCAGTTCTCGACGCCTCCCATAGACCGCCCCAAGCCGAGGTTTATCGCGCATCGCTTCTAAGGCGCGAGCCCGCCAGCCTTCGGCAAGATGGCAGTCCCCATCGATAAAGTGCACCCATTCAAGGCTTGGTTCCAAAGCGATGAGCCGCTCAAAGCCAGCATTGCGCGCTCTGGCTGCAGTAAACGGTGTCGACATATCCAGCTCGACCACCTCAACACCTCTGGATTTCGCCATCTCGATACTGTCGTCTGCACTCCCTGAATCCACGTATACAACCCGCGAATCCTCACCCACAATTGAATCCAGACAGCGTCGGAGGTGCTCCCCTTCATTGCGGCCTATCGCGACAAAACCAATTCTTTGCCCCATTCCCATTCTCCCGTTATCGCGCCGTGGCGCTTGGTCTTTCGATGACTCTGGCCGGTACGCCAACCGCCATAGCGCCGGCCGGTACATCGCGCAGCACCACCGCATTTGCGCCAATCCAAGCACCATCCCCAATATGAATGGGCCCCACGATCACAGCGCCCGCCCCCACGTTGACCCCCTTACCCAAGGTAGGCACAGCCGCTAAATCGGTCAAATCTCGAATACCGATCGTCACATTTTGGCGGATCACGCAATCATCGCCGATCACGACATCACCATGAATCACAATGCCGCTCTGATGGTCGATAATGACACGCCGCCCCAAGCGCGTGGAATACGGCAGCTCAATGCCGTAATGATTGCGCACATAGCGAAACAACATGCGATAAAAAATACTCAGTGGGGCCCGCAACAATTTGGGCTCAACACCCATGCGCCAGTTACCGAAGCGATGGACTGCAACGGCACGAAAACCGGGCAGTGTCCAGTCACCATAGTGCGCAACCAGATCTTCTTTGATTTGTGCCCAGAGCCCCAGCTCTGCGTCTGCTGAATACGGTGCCTGACTCATTGCTGTAAATCGAAACCTTTGATGAACACACTATTGCGCCAGAAGTCTGCAAGATAATGTGGCGGATCACGGTCCGGCTTTCGTTGCAGTTTGCGCCGTAGACGCCATCCCAGAAACCCGGTCAAATGCGCGGCATCCGCGAGCAGCGCATAGGCGCGACTAAAATTTTTAACAAAATAGCGCCGCCGGGAATAGAACCAATAGGCAGGTCTGCGCCCCATCTGCGTGTTTTTTTTCGCAGATCCTTGCGTCACCCCCGTCGACGCACCGATGACGTGAAAGATTTCGCTCTGCGGCACGTACCACAGCTCCCAGCCATGACGCCGGGCCTGTAGACAATAGTCACTTTCTTCAAAATAGAGAAAATAGTCCTCGTCCATCAAACCAAGCTCTGCGAATACTTCACGCCGGATCATTAACGATGACCCCGATAGCCAATCGGCCTGATGTGCATGGGTTTCGGGGGGGATCGCCACGGAAGCTTTGGGAAAGAGGCGCTCCAACGCACCCAGCTGCATCATGCCCACAAATTCTCCCAACGGTGAGAACTGGCGAAATGCCATGACCTGGCGTTCCCCACTGGCATCCACGCAAGCGCTGGTCGCCATCCCTGCTCTGGAATGGCTACGCATAAACTCGATCAGCGCAGGCCCGGCATTATCCTGCAATTGCGCGTCCGGGTTTAGCAACCAGATCAAGTCGGGAGGGTTATCACTTGCCAGCGCGGGGCGGATCGCAAAGTTGTTGCCGTAAGAAAATCCGCCATTTCTCCCGGCATGAACCGCTGTAATAACTTCCCCCCAGCCCCGCGAGTCAATTGCGGCCTGGATCTTTTCGTAAGATCCATCCTGAGAATCATTGTCGACCACGACCATCCGCGTTTCGGGTAAGGCATCGAGCTGCCTCATCACCGATGCCATACACTCAATCGCGAGATCCGCAGTCCGATAGTTGACGGTAACAATCAATAAGCGTTGCATCAGAATCGCTACTTCCATTGGGTCGGCGAGTCGGGCAGCATGCCAGCCCGCCTATCAGAATGCGACGAACGTCTTCGCAAATACCGCGTGGCAAGTCCCTATAACTGAATTAAAACGTTAGTTCATTCACAAGCTGCGCGTAGCCGATGCCCCTCAATTGCGCGTTGACTCGCCCAACATCAGAAAAAGCAACCCAATTCAGTACCCTTGCCACAGCGCTTATTTAATGATGGTCCCGAGTACACCGCCAAGTCCAAACTGTCTATATCAGCGCAAACCCACGCGTTCAGAACAAGGCATTGTTGCGAAGCCATGGTTGCTCCATGTCGAGCAGCAATAACGCCG
>JANTGD010000081.1 GCA_024763135.1 Thiotrichales bacterium
GTGGTCACCTTATTGGTGATGAGAGGGTTTTCTGATTTGCCAGGTGCACCAAGAGCTTGCGTGGACTTTTGTGATCCAACTGAGGTTTTTAGGTTTAAGGAATTGGGTTAGTAAAGACTGAGCACGCGCTTCATAAAGGGGATGGTGATTTTACTGCGCTGCTGTGCAAGCGTTTCCTGATCGAGTCGTTTGATCACCTCGACCAAGTGTTGCGGGTTACGCTGTAAGCGCGCCAGTAAAAATTGGATGGCATCATGGTTGAGCGTTAGCCCGTGATCGTGCGCTCGCTGTTCCACCAGTCGATACAAACCACGATCGGTGAGCGGCTTGAGATGAAAAATCGGCCCCCACTGCAGGCGCGAGGTAAGATCGGCCAGCGTCTGCGGCAAAGCGCCCGGGGCCAACCGCGCGGCGAATACCAGCCGACATCCCTGACTTCGGCAGCGATTGATCAGGTGAAACAACGCCTCGGCCCAGCCGCGCTGCGCCACGACGCAATCGACATCATCGATGCACACCAATGGCAGCTGTTCGAGTCCCTGCAGCAACTCAGGACCGGCCGTCTGCAACTCCCCCAGCGCCAAGTAGCTCGCTCGCTCCCCGCGCGACGCCGCGGCGTGGCACAATGCCTGCAGTAAATGGCTTTTACCACGCGGCTCGCGGCTCCAGAGATAGGCCTGCAGTTCACTGTTCTGTTGCATGAGTTGCGCCAGAAAATGGACCGCCGCGGCATTGTCTCCGGCGACATAGTTTTTAAAGGTTGCGCCCGCTTCCAGTTGCAGAGGCAGTGGCATCTGTTGCATCAATCGCCCGCACCTTCGTCGTCTTGAGGCCCTTTGAGTTTGGGCTGATAGATGGCGCTGTCGATATACCGCCGATGCAGATCACGAACAATGACGGCCAATACAGCCGCCACCGGCAGCGCCACGAGCACGCCAATAAATCCAAACAACTGACCACCGGCGAGCACCGCAAAAATCACCGCCACCGGGTGCAGCCCGATTTTGTCACCCACCAGCAAGGGGGTCAGAAACATGCCCTCGACCATCTGACCCACGGCAAAGACTGCGAGTACTGGCAACAGCTGCAATGCATCGTGCGTCTGCATCAAGACCGCTGCTCCGGCAGCAAGAATGCCCACGATAAAACCAAGATACGGTACAAAGCTGACAATGCCCGCCAGCATGCCGATCAATAGCGCAAATTTCAGCCCGACCAGCCACAAGCCAATGGAGTAGATACTACCGAGTGCAAACATCACGATGAGCTGCCCGCGTAAAAATGCCGCCAGGCGCTGATCCGCATCCCGCGCGATATGCGCAACCTCGGGTTCGATGTCCCGCGGCAGCAAGTGCCCAATGCCGGCCATGAACTCGTCCCAATCGCGCAATAAATAAAACGTGACAACGGGGATGAGCAGCAAATTGGCAATCCAGGTCATGACAAACCCCCCGGATTTGGTCGCATAGTTGAGCACATTACTGGCCAGCCCGCTCGCGGTACTCCAGTTTTGCGTCACCCAGTTGGAAACGGTGCCCAACTCCAACTGCCCTGGGGTGGCGCCCAGACTCTGCTCCAGCCACGGCAGCGCATGGGCTTCCAGCCACTGGAGATACTGCGGCAGGGTCTTGGCCAAAAGAATGAGCTGTTTTTGCAGCATGGGCGCAACAGCCAGTATTAAAAACGCGATGATCACAGTCATCGCGAAAAATACCGTGGTCACCGCCCAGGTGCGCGACCAGCCGCGCGCTTCCAGGCGATCCACCAGCGGATCGCCGAGATAGGCAAGGAATGCGGCAATCAGAAACGGCGTGAGAATCGGTGCCAGCAGGTACAGCAGCCAGCCTGTCAGGATCAACAGTGCAAAGGCAAACCAGCGTTGGGATTCGGTCAGTCTCATGCGCTGTAGCTCTTACGCGTGGCTTTACGCGCCCAGGTGAGTACATAGGCCGCACCACTGATAACCGTACTGAGCGCCATCATCGCAATCAGTATGGCGAGCCATTTTGCACTAAGCAGATCGAAGGCAAGGTGCATCAGCAAACTCAATACCAGCACAATCTGCAACGCGGTGTTGAGCTTGCCAAGCAGCAAGGGATGCATTTCGAGCGAATGGGTCACCCATTGATAGGCCACAGCGCCTCCGGTAATCAATATATCCCGCCCCAGTATCAAGGCAAACAACCACCAGGGCAGGTGCCCAAGCCAGGCCAGGCAAAAAAATGTCGTAATCATCAGCAATTTGTCGGCAATGGGATCGAGGGTTGCGCCAAACTGGCTCTGCCAATTGAAACTTCGTGCGAGAAAACCATCTACGCCATCGCTTACCCCTGCGGTCAAAAACAGCGCGAGCGCCAAAACATAGCTTTGTTGCAGTAACGCCCAGGCTATGGGAGGCACAAGCAACAAGCGCAACACGGTGAGCACATTGGGGATATGTCGGGCCTTTAGCATTTTGCTGCCTTGGTCGAAAAATCCTTCGGAGTGATTAAACCATATTGTCTGCGCTGCGGCAGCGATTGACCGTGATTAATCTGCGCCATGGGCCTCGGCGGATGGGTTGGTGGGTCGGTCATCGCGGACGGCGGCAGGCCGGGTGGACGCTTTCAGGTAAAAATAAAACTGCGCATCACCCTGCCCGCCTGCGAGGGGGCCCTCAGCGCGTTCGAGCAATTCATCCGCATGCATAGACTTGATCCATGTTTCGGCGGGCTCTCGCAGTCGAAGCTCAAACTGCGCGCTGTCGCCCTCATTACGCAGCGCTTTGCTGGCTACAACCCCCGGTAAGGACGAGAGGTGGTGATCGACCCGCTGATAGTCCGCCCAGGATTTGACCTGCGCAACGCTCACGCGCGCGGTCAGTGGTTTTTCGGCTGACGCCTGGGTAGCAGCCGACAGCGCGGACAGCAGAGCCTGACTGAGTGCATGGGCAGGCTTTTCAGACTCGCCAATCGCCAAATAGCCGTTCCCATCGCTGGGTTCCAGAGTCGCCGTCCAGATCCCCTGATCGAAGGCAAGAATGCCAAACAGAAAGCGCGCCGCATGGTACCGCTCGCTGGCACTGCGCAGGATCTCATCAGCACCGGTGATCACGGTTTCGGGAGTGACCCTGTCGCGATCGCGTTGATCCATAAAGGGTAAAATCAACTGTTCCCCCTGCTGACGCCCCAGCGCGCGAACGGCTGCCTGAACCGTGTCGCGCTGCCGTCGCGACAACAGGCTCAAGGGCGCGCCTTTCTTGGGCTCGTAGGCAAGCCAGAGCACAATCGGTTGCGGCACCACCGCGTCATCGGTCAGTTCAGACATGCCGATTTCCTGTTTCAGTGGCACGCCATCGAAACGCGCCTTGAGTACGGCCGCCCCCGACTCATCATCAGTGGTTTCAAAGGCGACTAGGTAATGCTCGATCCGACTGAGAAAGGGTTTGACCTGGGAATCTTCGGGGGTGTACTCCTGATGCGTGATTTGATTGATCGCTTGAATCAGAGCGAGCTGGAGTGCTTGCTCTTCGCTTAACTCCTCTTGCGTGTCCTCGGTGGCCAGCGGAACCGCTACTTCAATGACATCCACACCGTTATCCGCGCTCGCGATAGTCATCAGTGAGGCGAAGAAAAGCATCGTAACAAGCAATAATTTCAATTTCATAGTCAATTCTATTCATCAGGAATCCAGCATTCCCGCAGCTTGCGCCATCAGTAGTTTTGTTCCTCCTGCCTTACGCGTGGCGCTGGTACTTCCAGTCAATCCGCTTCCTGCGGCGCAGGAGTTCATCCGTTTAGGAGACTGAATGCCGTCATCCACCGGTTGGGTGGCAAGCCTTTCCATACCGCGTCCAGACACAGCAAAAGTCACCCTGCGCGGATACGTCGTTGGTATCGTCTCGATGAGCGCTGTCAATGTTTCTTGCGCTCAGTGCCCGTATTGCCGTAGCCCCACACACCCAAAAACCTTCCCTGACTATAGAACATTGGTACCTGGCGACGCTTCCAAGGTTCAATCCGGCTCGCCTGGAATCGCTTTTTAATGCGTAATTTGCCAGGATCGTCACGAATTAGCGGGTTGTTCTCCGTCCGAAAGGTCACCGTCAGAGTATCGGCTTCTGGAAACTGTTGGCGCAACACGCGTCCCTCGATGAACAATCCCAACGCAGGCAGGTGCAGATCTTCGCCCGGCTGCAAATGATACGTCTGGGGTTGGGCAGGCGGGTGCTCGGGCAATTTGTACAGATGTCCCTGGTAAACACGCAGGCAAATTCCGTCTTTACAAAATCTCGCCTGAGTATCCGTTCCGGCTGGCAGCAAATCCCGTTCGACCGCCTCGAGTTGCTTCTCCTGCAGGTTCAAGGCTTTCCCCGTGTGTAGCAACCAATGCCGCAGACATAAACGCCGAATCGCGGTTGGGAGGGCGTTCAGGCGGGCCAGGTGCAAGGCAGCGCAGTTGAAATCGTAGACGTCACGGTAATAGCGTTGGATTTCATCCTGCCCCAGCTGTAGATATTGCTTTTGGATCTGGGCCGCACGCGTAATGCATTGTTCGACGCCCTGCCAGCGCGCCTGGATCAGAGGCAATACGCTATGACGCAGGTAATTTCTATCGAAACGCGCCGCCTGATTGGACGGATCCTCGACCCAGGCCACCGCTTGTGCCCGCAGATACGCCCGCAGCGCCGTCCGCGGTACCGCCAACAGGGGGCGTAGAAGTAAGGCGCCCGATGCGAGCCTGCGCCATGCGGGCATGCCCGCCAGTCCACCCGGACCTGCGCCATTGAACAGGTTCAGCAGCACCGTCTCAACCTGGTCATCGCGATGGTGTCCCAGTACGATCCCTTCGTTGGAATTGAGTTGCTGATCGAAAATTGCATAGCGCTGCCGACGCGCTGCCATCTCGAGACTCTCGCCGGGTTGCTGCTGTACCCGGATCCGCTGGACTTGTAATGGGATCGACAGCTGTTCGCAAAGCGCCGCACAGTGCGCTTCCCACTGGCCCGCCTCGGGCTGCAGTTGATGATTGACATGGATCGCACGCAACGGGATGGGCCATTGATGCTGTAACTGATGTAATGCAACCAACAGGCTCACAGAATCAGCGCCGCCACTGAGCGCGATCACATGCGCAGTGACATGTGGCAGCTCGCGTAGCTGCTCGAGCAACAGTGTTTCGTCGAAATTTAAGGAGTTACGCCCCATCGCGGCTGAGCATCGCGAGCACTGTTCCACCTATCATCATATCGATTGCGGTCTACTGGACGAGGTACTAGTACATCGTCCAGTTTAAAATGACGGACTTAGTTGTCCTGTCTGCCTTCCTGGGTAAGCGCACAAGGTGTCGGGCCAATCCGGAGATCACTGCCACAGGTTCGGCGCCAGGTAACCAGGTCACGGACCGCAGTCGTCTCCAGTGCATCAGGCCGTCGGGTCGTTGAATTGACCATATCCCATCAGTCTTTCGTAACGCGTTTCGACCAACTGCTCGGTGGGCAATTCCTGTAATCGGTTGAGGGACGCGACAAGGGCATTTTTGATGGCTCGGGTGACGCCATCGATATTCCGATGTGCACCGCCAATCGGCTCTTCGATAATCTGATCGATCAGGTCGAGTTCCTTCAAACGTGGTGCGGTAATCCCCAGCGCTTCCGCGGCATCGGGCGCTTTGTCTGCCGATTTCCAGAGAATCGAAGCGCAGCCCTCGGGCGAGATCACGGAATAGGTACTGTATCCCAGCATCATGACATGGTCCCCCACGCCGATGGCGAGCGCACCGCCGGATCCTCCTTCGCCAATCACCGTCGCAATGATCGGCACCTTGAGTTCCGCCATCACCTTGAGATTCTGCGCAATCGCTTCACTCTGACCGCGCTCCTCGGCCCCCACGCCCGGATAGGCGCCGGGTGTGTCGATGAAGGTGAGCACAGGCATTTGAAACTGCTCAGCCAACCGCATGAGACGCAGCGCTTTGCGATAACCCTCTGGTCGGGGCATACCGAAATTGCGTTGAATTTTTTCTTTGGTGTCCCGCCCCTTCTGATGCCCGATGATCATGACCGGCGTACCATCGAGTCGCGCAATTCCGCCGACAATGGCCTTATCATCCTTAAAAGCCCGATCGCCATGCAGCTCGGTAAACTCCGTGAAAATATGCGCTACGTAATCCAAGGTATAAGGCCGTAGCGGATGACGCGCGAGCTGCGAGACCTGCCAGGGCGTCAGTTTTGCAAAGATGGATTCCGTCAGCGCGCGAGATTTCTCTTCCAGCTGCTCGATCTCTTCGTCGAGGCTAACACCGGTGTCTTCCGCGACAAAACGCAGTTCAGCGATCTTGGCCTCTAGCTCAGCAATGGGCTGCTCAAACTCAAGATAGTCGGGATTCATGCTCGGTCAACTTTGAAAAAGGGCAAAGATTCTAACCAATTCCCAGCGTTTTTTATATTGATTTATCGATAAAGTGGCCTGCGACCGCCACCAGGTACTAGCACAGGGCGCTCAGCAGTGGCAGCATTAGCTTTCGTCCCAGATGTATTCTTCCACCTCAAGATCGAAACCACCAAGCGCATGGAATTTTTTCGGTGCACTCAACAATCGCATCCGTTTCACACCCAGATCGGCCAGAATCTGCGCGCCGACGCCAAACGTACGCAGATCATCTCGATCGCTTTTGACCTTGTGTGATCGATTGGCTTGCAGATCAATCTCTTGGAGCCGCTCGAGCAGCTTTTGATCACTCTCATGATGGCGCAGAATGACTGCGACGCCGCAGCCATCCTCGGCGATGCGCCGCAGAGCATCCCGCAGAGGCCAGCCGAATTGACGACCCGTGACTGGGATTATATCGGCAAAAATATCTTGCAGATGGACGCGCACCATCGCCGCCCGCTCTCCCGCCACATCGCCTTTAACCAATGCAAAATGCAGGTTTCCGGAGATATGGTTCTCGTAGACATGCATGTGAAACTCGCCAAATTCGGTATGCAGTGGGAGTTCGGCAACGCGCGCCACCGATTTTTCGTTACGAATCCGATACTGGATGAGGTCCTCGATCGTGCCAATCTTGAGTCCATGAGTGCGGGCAAACACTTCAAGATCGGGGCGTCTCGCCATACTGCCATCTTCTTTTAAAATCTCCACGATGACTGCCGAAGGCTCGAACCCTGCCAGGCGTGCCAGATCACATCCTGCTTCGGTATGTCCTGCCCGCGTCAATACGCCACCGGGGCGTGCCATCAGCGGGAAGACATGCCCAGGCTGCACAATATCCCCGGCACTTGCGTTGGGGCGTATCGCCGTGCGGATGGTATGCGCCCGGTCATAGGCCGATATGCCCGTTGTCACGCCTTCTGCAGCCTCGATTGAGAGCGTGAAATTCGTGCCATGCGCATCCGTGGCATTTTCCACCATCAAGGGGAGATCCAGCTGTAGCGCGCGTTCTTTGGTAATGGTCATACAAATCAGACCGCGACCATATTGCGCCATAAAGTTGATGTCTTCGGGCCGGACCATGGCCGAGGCCATAATCAGATCACCCTCGTTTTCGCGGTCTTCATCGTCGACGATAATGACCATTTTACCTTCACTAATATCTTTAATTATTTCTTCTATCGTATTGAACGACATCAACTTTTCCAAACTTAAAGTAAATTCTAGCTGAGGTGTTGCATGGTAGGCAGGCGAGCTTGCAGCCGAGTTTCAACCACGCTTCGGAACAAACCCTGCCTTAGCTAACAGAAAGGGGGTAATCCCCTCAGAGGTCTCGTCAGCAGTATCGGGCGCACTAAGCAGGCGTTCCAGGTAGCGCGCGATAATATCCACTTCGAGGTTCACACGTCGACCAACCCTGGCATCGTCAAGGTTGGTTTCCTGGAGCGTATGCGGCACGATGTTCAGGCCGAACACGTCGCTGTCGACATGATTGACCGTCAGGCTGATGCCATCCACACAGATGGAACCCTTGGCTGCAATGTACCGCGCGATCGCACGCGGCGCTTTGATCGAGAAACGCCAGGAGCGGGCATCCTGCTCAATCGCCACGATTTCGCCCACGCCATCAACATGTCCACTCACAAGATGCCCACCCAGCCGCGTCGTCGGCAGTAACGCTTTTTCCAGATTAACGCGGGCCCCGGGTTGCAGCTCTCCCAGGATGGTGCAGGCCAAGGTCTCATTCGACACATCGGCATAGAATGCGTCCGCGCTGTATTCCACCACAGTCAGGCAAACCCCGCTGACTGCGATGCTGTCCCCTAACGCCACATCATGCATATCCAATTGCCCGGTTCCAATATGCAGACGCTGATCTCCGCCCTGAGATTGCATCCCGAGGACCTCTCCGGTTGCTTCGATAATACCTGTGAACATCAATCTACACCCTAATCGTTTGCGGCTGGTCGATCCGGTAGTAAGACATTGGCAGCGCAGTCGATACACTGAATTCGGCGCTGGCCGCAATTGCTGCGCTGGCGATCTCCAAGGGGTCATCGAGACGATCATACAGGGCGTGCATTGCCCCAAGCGCGAACTCACTCCCGGCGCCAATGGCCCAGAAATGTTTGTAAGCAAACACCTCACGCAATGCAAACACGCCGAACAAGCCGTGGGTATTGATCAAGAGCGCATCGATGTGCATGGACTCATAGGCGTCGTCGTCTTCGTCTTTGGGATTGAGAAAGTAGCGATCCTTCAGCAGCGGATGCAGGCGGCGGAACGTTTCAAAGATTTCAGCCCGGCTACCCAATGCTGCCCCGTCGATTTCTGGCAAAGCACTTTCGAGCACGAGCTGGTGTGCGGCGCTGCCCACGATACCGATAAAGCTGTCCTGGAATTTAAAGATTTTCTCCGGAGCCGCATCCATTGCTGCGGTCTGACGCGTTTCACCGAATGTGGTGAGACTGTCTGCGGCGATCACCGCCTGTTGCTGTTTTTGCACGACAACAATCGTGGACATAGTTCATTCCTTACAAGCTGACTCGCACCGGGCCGCTGCGTCACGGTGCGAGTATCAATTTGATATCCTCTCCAACCCGGCGAAGCTCTTTTAATCGCAGTGCAATCCGATCGGCCATATGCTCAAGACCCGGCAACGTAAACAAGCCCCGGGCGGTATCCCCCATCACCACCTGCGGCGCCAGATACACCACGATTTCATCCACAAGCTCTGCTTGCAGCAATGCCCCGCATAGCGTGGGGCCGGCCTCCACATGACATTCATTGATGCCTCGTGCACCGAGTGTTTGTACGACCTGATGCAGATCGAGCCCCTGTCCTGTCCGCCTAACACCTTGACACTCAACCGTTTCAAGCGCACAGACAGCAGCCTGCGCATCGAGTTTATCATCATGAAAAATCAGTAGGTTACCGGGTAAAGCTACAATTTTACTTTGCGTACTGGTACGCAGTGCGCTGTCTAATACGACACGCAGAGGTTGTCGGACTGCCCCCTCAATTCCCAGCGCCTGAGCATCGAGGCGCACATTCATTCCAGGATCATCTGCCAAGACCGTGCCACGCCCGGTCAACACCGCCGAGCTGCGGGCGCGTAGAAACTGAACATCGCGTCGCGCTGCCGCACCGGTAATCCATTGACTCTCACCATTGGCCATCGCTGTGCGCCCGTCCAGACTCATGGCAAGCTTCACGCGCATCAACGGGCGCCCCTGGCGCATGCGCAAACAAAAACCCGGGTTGAGCGCCTCAGCCTCTGTCCGCAACAATCCCACGTGAGTGTGAATTCCGGCCGATTCGAGTAACGCCAAACCAGAGCCTGCCACCAAAGGATTCGGATCCTGCATGGCCACCATCACCCGTGCCACCCCGGCATCGATCAATGCATGCGCACACGGTGGTGTACGCCCATGATGGCTGCAGGGTTCCAGTGTGACATAAACCGTCGCCCCGCGGGCTTGCTCACCGGCTTGACGCAGCGCATGCACTTCAGCATGAGGTTCGCCGGCTCGGGCGTGAAAACCTTCACCAATCACACGCCCCTGTTTGACAAGCACGCAACCCACACGCGGATTGGGGTCGGTGGTATACAGGCCACGCTCAGCCAACCGCAACGCCCGGGCCATGAAGCCCACATCGGCGGCACTGGGCTCCATTACTCGTTTTCTAAGAAAGAAATTTGATGCTTGCGCATCTCGGGGGAAAGGTCGGTTTCGAGCCGCTCAATGGTCTCACGAAAGGCATCGATATCATCGAAACTGAGGTACACAGAGGCAAACCGGATATACGCCACCTGATCCAACTTACGTAGCTCATCCATCACCCACTCACCCAAGCGGCTGCTCTTGACCTCGCGCTCGCCGGTCGACAGTAAGCGCCGTTTGATGCGCGAAATCGCCGCTTCGACCGCCTCGGTGGTAACCGGGCGTTTTTCGAGCGCGTACATCATGCCGCGACGCAGTTTCTGTTCATTGAATGATTCCCGACTGCCATCCCGCTTGATCAGGCGCGGCATACTGAGCTCTGCGGTTTCATAAGTGGTAAACCGTTCTCCACAGCTCAGGCATTCGCGGCGACGACGCACCTGAGCCCCTTCGTTGGCCAGGCGTGAATCGATGACCTTGGTATCAGGAGACTGACAGAACGGGCATTGCATAGAGGTCAGCGGTTGGCTTCATAGACAGGAAAAAGGTCGCAGAGATCAAGCACCTTCTGCTTAACGTCGGTGATCACAGCCTCATCATCGATGTGATCCAGCACATCGCAGATCCAGCCGGCAAGCGTTTTAGACTGTGCTTCAGCAAATCCGCGGGTGGTAATGGCAGGCGTGCCGATCCGTATGCCACTGGTCACAAAGGGGGATTCCGGATCGTTTGGCACCGAATTTTTATTGACCGTAATGTTGGCGCGTCCGAGCGCCGCATCGGCTTCTTTGCCCGTCATCGGCTTGTCGATCAAATCGACAAGAAACAAATGGTTCTCGGTGCCGCCAGAGACAATGTTGTAACCCCGATCGAGCATGGTTTGCGCCATGACCTTGGCATTTTTCACGACCTGCTGCTGATAGGTCTTGAATTCTGGCTCCAAGGCTTCCTTGAAGGCAACAGCCTTGGCCGCGATCACATGCATCAGTGGTCCGCCCTGGGTGCCGGGAAATACCAGCGAATTCAGCTTTTTCTCTAAATCGGGATTGCTGCGCGCGAGAATGATGCCGCCTCGTGGTCCGCGCAGGGTTTTGTGTGTGGTCGAGGTGGTCACGTCGGCAATCTGGACTGGACTTGGGTAGACGCCCGCGGCTATCAGCCCCGAAACATGCGCCATATCGACGAACAGATAAGCGCCCACACTGTCGGCGATCTCACGAAAACGCTGCCAGTCAAC
>JANTGD010000082.1 GCA_024763135.1 Thiotrichales bacterium
GTGCCCGGGACTGGCCGGAGGAGATCAGAACGGTAATTTCAGCTGGGGATCGACTCGGTGTAACAGCTTTTTAACCAATATTTGAATATGCGCCAATGCTGTGGCGTCATCCGCTTCAAACCGGATCGAGAGGGTGGGGGTGGTGTTGGACGCGCGCACCAGGGCCCAGCCAGAGGCAAAATCCATGCGTAGCCCATCGATGCGATGCACATGCAAAATCTCCGCTGGCAGGGGCTGTCGCTGCAGGGTCTGCATGAATTCCGCCAAACGCAACTCTGATCCAAAGTCGATATTGAGTTCCGGTGTGTTGAGACTATCAGGTAAATCGGCAAATACGGCGGCACTCGAGCGTTGGGTTGATGACAGCAGCTCTAGCAGACGCGTGGCGGTATAAAGGCCGTCATCGAAGCCAAACCAGCGATCTCGGAAAAACAAATGGCCACTGAGTTCCCCACCAAAAGGAATATCGTCCTGTTCCATTTTTTCCCGTAATAGAGTCGAACCGGATTGCCACATCAGGGGCTGGCCCCCTGCCTCCGTAATGACGGTTTCAAGATGTTGGGACGATTTCACGTCAAAAAGAATGGTTGCGCCAGGCCGCTCCTGCAGAATGGCCTGGGCAAACAGCATCATTTGACGATCGGGCCAGATAATGCGGCCGGAATTGTCAATGGCCGTCATGCGATCGCCATCACCATCGAAGGCGAAGCCGATATCCAGTTTTCTATTGACCACCAATGCTTGCAGATCGGTAAGATTTTCTGGCACGGCGGGATTGGGATGGTGGTTGGGAAAGTGGCCATCGATTTCGCAATAGAGTGGCGTTACGGTGCAACCCATTGCACGTAATATGCGCGGAACCGTTTTACCCGTGATGCCATTACCGCAATCGATGCCGACGTTGAAGGGACGCTCAATGGTGCAATGCGTCTGAATTGCCTGGGCGTAGGCGTCGGTGACATTTTGCTGGTGATGGCTGCCCGCACCGCAGACGAAATCCTCGCGAATGATGCGTTCGTATAGTTTGATCAGGTGGTCACGGTGCAGGGGCATGCCGTCTAGCGTTAGTTTAACGCCGTTGTAGTCGCTAGGATTATGGCTACCGGTAATCACCGCGATATTCGGTATCTGCAGATGC
Source organism: Thiotrichales bacterium (assembly GCA_024763135.1). GTDB lineage: Bacteria > Pseudomonadota > Gammaproteobacteria > UWMA-0217 > UWMA-0217 > JANTGD01. Next base: position 1,139 of record JANTGD010000082.1, read on the forward strand.
TGGGCTGCGAAGTGCGCCACGGGTGTGGCAATAGCTCCGATATCCGTCACCTCGACACCGGTAGCCATGACCCCGTCGATTAAAGCTGAAGCGAATGCGCTACTGCTGGGGCGCGCATCGCGCGCCACAATGACGCGTGGATCGCCGTGCAGGACCAACTCAGACCCAAACCCTCTGCCAATCTTGTGGACGATAGCGTCGGTGAGCGTGGAGCCCACGATGCCACGAATGTCGTAGCGACGAAAAATGGTGCGAGTAGGAGTGTGGCGCGACATCGTTGTCGGTGGCTATTGTGTCCCAGTGTGCCCAAAACCGCCTTCGCCGCGTTCGGATTCCGCAAATTCGGGCACAATGTTCAGCGATGCTTGAACCACGGGGAATATAACAAGCTGGGCGATGCGGTCTCCAGGTTCGATGGTGAACGCGTTGTCACCACGGTTCCAGCAGGACACGTAGATTTGGCCCTGATAGTCAGAGTCAATCAAGCCGACCAGATTGCCGAGCACAATGCCGTGTTTATGACCGAGGCCCGATCGTGGCAGGATACTGGCAGCCAGGCCGGGATCGCCCAGATGGATTGCAATGCCAGTGGGGATAAGCTCGGTCTGTCCCGAGGGCAATAGGAGTGGCCCTTCGATACAAGCGCGCAGGTCCATGCCTGCCGAACCGGGGGTCGCGTATTCAGGCAGCGGAAACTCTTTGCCCAGGCGTGGATCGAGAATTTGGACGTCAATTTGGTGCATGACTTCACTCCTTGTTGCGGAAAAACTGACTCAGCAAATGCGCCTTACTATAGATTGTCTTATTCACCCGGCACCATATTATGTCGTATTCAGAGCCTCAGGCATCTCCCCTAACCAGGTGCATGCCGCAGGCTCATCATTGAGCTGATCTCTGCGTATTTTTTTCACTCACATACCGCGTGTTTTGCCTGGTTTTGCACTCGCCTGTTATGTCTCTCCAGGTCTACTGAGTCACTGAGCAATGGGCTGAGAACCCTGCAAGCGGAGCGTGATCAGTCAGTTTGTAGCTGTTCTGCAATAAGGCTGATCAGTTGATGCGCCAGCTCCTGTTTCGACAAGGTCGGAAACTGGTGCTCTCCCCCGTGCCAGAAAACATGTGCGGTATTATCATCGCGCTCGAATCCCTGATTGTCGTTGACGGGATTGGCAACAATCATATTCAGCTGTTTGCGTATGAGCTTTTCCTGGGCGTAGCGTTCCAGGTCCTGCGTTTCTGCGGCAAAGCCTACGCTGAATATTTGCGGATAGCGCGTCGTGACCTCTGCCAGAATGTCAGGATTACGAACTAATTCCAAGTGCAGTTGAGCGGCGGATTTTTTGAGCTTGTGTGGCTGCGATGCGACGGGTCGATAGTCGGCAACCGCAGCTGTGGCGATGAAAATTCCGTGCTGTCCGATCTGTTGCATGACTGCTGTATACATCTGTTGGGCGCTCTGTACATCGAGTCTCTGAACACCTGGAGGTGTATTCAAGGAGACCGGGCCGGAGATCAGCGTTACCTTTGCTCCTGCTTGTGCGGCGGCCGCGGCGATCGCGAATCCCATTTTGCCCGAACTACGATTACTCAGGAATCTGACCGGGTCAATTGGCTCGCGGGTGGGGCCGGCTGTTATGAGCAGATGCCGCCCCTGCAACTTAAGTGGTGTCGCGTGCGTTTTTAAAGACGTGAGAATCTCCTGAGGTTCAAGCATTCTGCCGGGGCCGGTCTCGCCACAGGCTTGAGCGCCTTCTGCTGGTCCCAGTATTTCAAACCCATGGGATTGCAGGCGTTCGAGATTCTGTTGTGTCAGGGGATTCTGCCACATGCGTTGATTCATCGCGGGGGCGAGTGCAATCGGCCGGTCGCTTGCCAGGCACAGGGTGGTCAGCAAATCATCAGCAAGGCCGTGCGCGAGGCGTGCCAGAAGGTTTGCGGAGCAGGGTGCGATGAGGATTTTTTCAGGCCAGCGTGCTAACTCAATATGCCCCATTGCAGCCTCGTGGGCTGGATCGAACAGTGTAGAGCGCACCGGTTCGCCGCTGAGTGCCTGCAGGGTCATGGGCGTGATGAATTGCTGCGCAGATGCGGTCATGACTACCTTCACTTGTGCCCCGGCTTTGCGTAACAGGCGCACCAGTTCTGCGGCTTTATAGGCTGCGATGCCTCCGGATACGCCAAGCAGAATTCGAGAATGGGTGAGCGACATAGTATGCATATTACCAGATGGTGATTACACCGGCTTGTGAGTTGCCTAAATGCCCGATTGAATGGCGATTGTTACACTGCGCCCCTGTCCACAGTGTCAATAATACAGGGAAGTGCACATGGCAATCTCAGATTGGCCCAGCGAGGAAAGACCAAGAGAAAAATTGTTGCAGCGTGGGGCACATGCGCTTTCCGATGCAGAGCTTTTGGCGATTTTTTTGCGCACCGGCACCCGTGGTAAGACCGCCGTGGATCTTGCCAGAGACCTGCTTGATCAATCGGGAGGTCTGCGTGCGCTGTTAGGCATGGAATTTCAGGAATTTTGCGCCATCAATGGTATGGGGCAGGCCAAATATGTGCAGTTGCAGGCCGTCATCGAAATGGCCAGTCGGCATCTGCAGGAAAGCTTGGTACGAACGGATGCCTTCACCCAACCTGAGGAAGCCCGGCGCTATGTTCAGCAGCGGTTGCGTGACTATCCACAAGAAGTTTTTGCCTGTCTGTTTCTCGATACCCGGCATCGTCTGATCACTTTTGAAGAAATCTTTCAGGGTACGATTGATGGCGCTAGTGTACATCCCCGGGTCGTGGTGCGGCGAGCCATGCAGCACAACGCAGCTGCCTTGATTCTCGCCCACAATCATCCCTCAGGAGTGGCGGAACCCAGTCAGGCCGATCAACACATTACTGACCGCCTCAAAGCGGCGCTGGAATTGGTTGATGTCCGCGTGTTGGATCATATTATCGTGGGTGATGAGGTTGTTTCGATGGCCGAGCGTGGTTTGGTGTAAGGATTTCGCAAAACTGCGCGTGCAGTCCTGAGAGCCGCATCACGGGCGCAGGCGATGTAGTCGTCGGCAGTGCCGATGTTCATCAGATTCAGGCTTGCTTCTTCAAAAGAGAGCGATTTTTTGCTAGCGCGTCGATTAAGCGGTCGATGTGTTGCGCTGTGTGGGCAGCTGAGAGCGTTATGCGCAACCGGGCGGTGCCTTTGGGTACAGTCGGCGGGCGGATGGCGGTGACCAATAACCCAGCCGCAAGGAGTTGCTCGCTGAGTTTGACAGCTGTCGGACTGTCACCGACGAGGATGCCCTGGATCGCAGTGGAGGACGTCAACAGGGGGAGATCCAGGTCGAGCGCATTGCTGCGGAATTGTTGAATCAAAGTCTGCAACTGTGCACGACGCTCGGGTTCTGCCTGGACGATTTCGAGGCTCTTTAGCGTGGCAGCGGCGATGGCTGGTGGGGATGCAGTGGTATAGATATAGCTGCGTGCAGTCTGGATTAGATACTCAATCAGTGTTTCAGAGCCTGCCACAAATGCCCCGGCGGTGCCCAGTGCCTTACCGAGCGTGGCCATATAAATGGGCAAATCCGCTGGCGCAATGCCGTAATGGGCTAAGGAGCCCTTGCCTTGCGGCCCCAAAACTCCGAATCCATGTGCGTCGTCGACCATCAACCAGGCGTCGTGTTGTTTCGCAAGTGCCACCAGCTCGGGCAGCAGCGCCAGATCACCTTCCATACTGAATACACCATCGGTCATGATCAACCGCTTAGTTGCCTCGCTGCGTTCGAGATACCCGGCCAGCGATTCAGTATCATTGTGACGATAGCGCCAGAGACGTGCGCCAGACAGGCGTGCGCCATCGAGCAGTGAAGCATGATTAAGGCGATCGGCAAAGACCGTATCACCGCGCTGGAGCAGCGCTTGCGTTACACCCAGGTTGGCCATATAGCCGGTGGAAAACAGCAGCGCTCGCGGGTATCCGGTAAATTCTGCCAGCGCCGCTTCAAGGCGGTGATGGGCCAGTGAATGTCCATTGACCAAATGCGCCGCGCCGCTACCGACACCATAGCGCTCGCTGGCTTGTTGAAAGCTGCGGCGGACCTCAGGGTGGTTGGCCAGGCCCAGATAATCATTACTGCAGAAACTGATGACCCGCTGGCCATCGACGCGCATTTCAGGTTGCTGTGGGGATTGCACAAGACGTCGGGTACGGTACAGGCCCTGTGCCTGTTGCTGCTCCAGAAACTGACGAAGCGTCATGCAGGCGTGTTTACTGGCCGGGCTGCGATTCACTGACCGCGGGGGCAAAGCGCAGACCCAGGCGTTTAAGCAGGCCGCGGTCGCGGTTGACCTCAGGGTTGTCCGTGGTCAACAACCGTTCACCGTAAAAAATGGAATTAGCGCCTGCGAAGAAGCACATGGCCTGGAGTTCATCGGACATATCCAGACGACCGGCTGATAGGCGTACGTATGCACGTGGCATGAGGATGCGTGCGACCGCAATACTACGTACAAACTCAATGGGATCGAGTGCCTCGACGCCCTGTAGTGGTGTTCCTTCGACCTGCACGAGGTTGTTGATGGGCACCGATTCGGGATGACTGGGTAGGTTGGCCAGCTGCTGCAACAGTGCGCCTCGATCGTTGCGAGTTTCTCCCATGCCCAAAATGCCGCCCGCGCAGACGTGAATGCCCGCATCGCGCACGTGTTGCAACGTCACGAGGCGGTCTTCATAGGTACGAGTAGAAATAATCGTGCCATAGAATTCCGGTGACGTGTCGAGATTGTGATTGTAGTAATCCAGTCCCGCTTGCTTGAGGCGGGCAGCCTGGGACTCGGTCAACATGCCCAGTGTCACACAGGTTTCCATGCCCAGGGCTTTCACAGCTTCGATCATGGGGACGACACGTTCGAGGTTCGTGTCACTCGGGTTGCGCCAGGCAGCACCCATACAAAAACGGGTTGCACCTTGTTCTTGTGCCTGTTTTGCGGCCACGAGCACCTCATCGAGAGACAGCAAGCGCTCGCGCTCGAGTTGGGTGTGATGGTGGGCGCTTTGCGGGCAATAGCCGCAATCTTCAGGGCATGCCCCGGTTTTGATACTTAGCAGGGAGCTGACCTGAATCGTATTGGGGTCGAAATGTCGCCGATGTACACACTGTGCTTCGAAGAGCAGATCATTCAGGGGGGTATCGAAAAGCGCCAGGATTTCTGCCAGGGCCCAATCGTGACGGACGTGCTCAGAATCCGTATCAGGGGTGGCGGGAGTGATTGTCTGTGTAATCGGTGTCATACCATTGCTCTTTCTTGATCCGGTAAAGATCCCTGATTTCCCAGGGAATGATAATGATGGCCAAGACAGCCCAGGTGGCCAAGTAGTAGCGAATGTCTGCGGGGAAGAAGGTGCCAACTGGAATAATGGCGCCAATCAGGGCATAGAAACGATAGGCCGCCCATTGCGTGTAATACCCGACCCGCGGATTCGGGTGGTGGCGGTTCATGGCGTAGACGAACATCGAGGCACCAAACCAAAATGGAATCAAAACGGGAAGGAGTATGGAGATAATATTGCCGTAACTGAAGATCGCGGCGGTCTTACGGGCTGATTCGGCGGAGACGGTCTTGGTCTGTGGCATTGGTTGGAGGTTGGCGTAAAGCCGCTCAAGTTTAGCGGTCCAGCCCTGTGAGTCAATACAAATGGGGTGAATTCACGTTTTCATTGTTGCACATGACAGTGAGGGGGAATCTCCGGCCTTTAGTCGATTGGCTGCTGAATCTTGCGCGCAAGCGATTAAGCTTGAGCCTTTCATGGAAATAAATCAATTGAGAGGCAGGGAATGCTTGGTCGCTTATCACGAAATCATGTTGCCAACGAACTTCACCACTTGCGGGAGGAAAATGCGGCGTTACGCGAAGAGGTCGCATTTCTGCGTCGTCAGGTGGGCGAGGGTTCGTCGCATGATCAGCTCAAGGGCCTGATGACCTTGGAAAATCATAGCCTGAAAGCCGGTTTGACAGCAATGCACTCGGGCATGTCATCTGCAGTGCAGTCGGCTAAAGAAAATCTTAAGGATATCGATAGCATGTCCCGGGCATTTTCTGCACTGTCAAGAGAGATTGGTGCGATTGATGGGGATATGCAGCGGCTCACTGCCGATGCGCGCGAATCTGAAGCGAGTGTACAGGCAATGTTGGAAGGCACTGAACATATTCATGCGGCCCTGGACCTCATTAAGAATATTGCCAGTCAAACCAATCTGATCTCACTCAATGCGGCAGTAGAGGCTGCGCGCGCAGGAGACTCGGGGCGTGGATTCGCAGTGGTGGCGCGCGAAGTCAAGGTATTGGCAGAGCGAACCCAAGACGCGCTCAAGGAAATCGATCGTGTCTTTACAGGCATGGTATCGAATGTCTCCGGAGTTTCAAACAATAGCCAAAACGTGATCAAGCTGGCGAGTAAAACCAGTGAGACGGTGACCCAGTTTCACACTACAATGAATGATATGGAGAGCGATTTGCATCTCAAGCTCGGCCGGGTATCGGGCACGACCAATGAAATTTTTCTCAGTCTCGCCAAGCTCGATCCCATGCTTTGGATGATCAATGCTTACCTTTCTCTATGCCACGGCAAAGCAGTCATTGACTATGTCGATCACCATCAATGCAATCTTGGAAAATGGTATGAACAGGGCGACGGAAAGGCTTATTTTTCTCAGTATCCCAGCTACGCTTTGCTTAATGAGCCGCACGCCCGTGTACATCAAGAAACCCGTAGGATCTTCGAGCTGCTGGCCAATAATCCGACCGACTACGGGGCACTGAAGCAGCCATTCGAGCAACTCAGCCGTGCTAGCCAGCAAGTCTTGAAATCGCTCAGTGATCTGAATGCAGAAGCTTTGGCCAAGCGTCTTTGAGCCGCAGCGCTGGACTGCGCTGAAACTTTGGCGCACCGGGTCCGGCTATCGCTGCGAACTATGTGGTGATCCTACGGTAACGCCGATTTGTTTGGCATGTCTGGCAGAGTTGCCGCTTCTCGAGGCGCAGTGTTCACGCTGCGCCGAACCGCTCTCCAACTCCGCTATCGAGTTGTGTGGCCGGTGCTTAAAAAGAACCCCGAGCTACGAGCGTGTGCACGCGCCTTATTTGTACGCAGATCCAATACGTACGTTGATAGTGGACTTCAAATACCGCCAACGTTTGCATTTGGCCCAGGTCCTGGGGTGGCTGCTGCAGCTAAGCGCTGATGCATTGCTAACCGACCTACCCACTCTCATTGTTCCAGTCCCCCTGCATTCGACGCGTTTAAGGGAGCGGGGTTTCAATCAGGCGTTGGAATTAGCCAGACCGCTGGCGCGCCATCTCGGGGTGCGCTGCGACTACCGGCTTGCGCTGCGCACCCATCACAGCGCGCCCCAGGCAACCCTCAGTGCCAAAAAAAGACAGCAAAATGTTAAAAATTTATTTCTCGTAAAACACGCACTCAAGGGACAACGAGTGCTGATTATCGATGATGTCGTAACTACGGGTGCGACAGTAGAGTCTCTTTCGCACGTGCTCAAGCAAGCAGGTGCGGAGACGGTGCGAGTACTCGCGTTAACGCGTGCAGCTAGCTGAATACTTGACTTGCAGCTTTCTAAGACAATCCATCGTAAAGCCGAACTCAGTGAGGCATCGGGAGCGCTCCAGATTTGACGCTTCAGTGTTACACCTCTTTTAAAGACACACGCCATAGCGGGCGAGCCTCGCGTCAATCCTTCGCATCTCAGGCTAACTGCATGATGCTTGACTATGGATTTTTATCGTAATCAACTTGCTGAAAAATGCACCAAATTTATTGCAGCGCCGCCAGGTATGAGGGTCCTGAAGTCTGTGTAAATAACCGATAGCTTAAAATTTAATTGGCTGATGTCACGAAACTGCAACATTAAGCGTTTAGGATTCGCCTCATTAAACCACTCAATATTTCTCAAGAGGTGATATCTCCATGCGTAAGTCTTTGCCTATACTTTCGCCACGTAAGGCGACCCTGGCCATTGCACTAGCCATTGCCGGTGGTGCAGGAATGGTGTCATGCAGTAGCGATAACAATAGCAGCAGTCCAGCCATCTCATCCTTGAAATTTGATCCAATACCCGTTGCGACGAGTGATGCTGAGAAGCAGATGATGCGGGTCTCTCCTCAGCTGACAGTGACCTATGCGGATAATACGAGTAAAACATTTCCACTGAGCTATACATCACTCGCAAAAATGGGCGATACCATTGGCAGTGGAAAAATTGGGTTGATGACCGATGAGGACGGCAACCCTATTTTGAAGAGTGATGGCTCAGAGGATATTTCCGATGGTCCAGACGGTAATTCTCTCATCAAAGCAGGTGATAAGTATTTCCTGGTGACTCATATGGAAGAGCGGCCCGGAGAACTTTATAAAACGGAACTAACATTGGAAAACGACACAGTTAAAGCTGTGGATACCGTGCCAGTGGATTTGAAGGGCGTTGGCGGTACGATTATAAATTGTGCGAGCTCCAAGACGGCTTATGGCAGCCACCTGGGAGGTGAGGAGGACTATTCGCTGAATTCGCGCTATGCGGATCTCGCGTCGCCGTTTTATGAAGACTGTGCCTTGGATGGTACGGGTGCGGATGCATCGGGTAAATCGAACTATTTTTGCGCCTATGTTGATGGCATGGCAAAATATTTAAAAGATTCTGCAATCGATAAGGCCAATGGATACAATGGCGATAAGTTTACGCCCTACAACTATGGTTATATCGTTGAAGTCCAGCCTCAGGCTGATGGCTCAACCAAGGCGGCTAAACACTATGTGACCGGAAAATATACACCGGAACTTGCGGTAATGATGCCAGACAATAAAACAGTCTATATGTCGGATGATGGTACATTCAAAGGGTTCTGGAAATTTGTATCGGACACTGAAATAACCGATTTTTCTAATGACTGGCAGGGGACGCTGTATGCTGCCAAGGCAAGTCAGACATCTGCGAAAAACGGGGGTGCGTTTAATCTGAGCTGGATTGAATTAGGGCATGCCAAGGATAGTGATATCAAGGCATTGATCGACCAGAAAATGAAACTCACAGACATCTTCGATATTACGGCTGCTGCTAATGGCGCCTGCCCCAGCGATTATAAAGCGATCAACGAAGACAGCGAGCTCGAATGCCTCAAGTTGAAACCTGGACAAGAAACTGCGGCGGCATTTCTTGAGAGTCGAAAATACGCGGCTTACAAAGGTGCAACGATCGAGTTTCGTAAAGAAGAAGGCATGACCTACGATCCGGATAGGCAGGTGTTGTATGTTGCAATGAGCGCCATCGAAAAAAGTATGGAGGACGATTACAAGGGAGAAGAAGCGACTAATGATATTAAACTGCCCAAAAACATTTGTGGTGGCGTCTATGAAGTCGCGCTGGATGATAATTACAGTGGCACTGCAATGAATGCGATCGTGGTTGGTAAGCCACTGGTCGAAGGTGAGCAATATGCAGATGAATGGACTTGTCACCCTGATGGGATTTCCAATCCAGATAATATAACTTACATCGGGCACGATACGTTATTAATCAGCGAAGATACCACCAAACACGTGAATAATATGAGCTGGGCATACAATACCCAAACCGGTGAGATGACGCGCATTGCATCGTTACCGATTGGCGCAGAGGTGACGGGTGTCGATAAAGGGGTGATGGGTGACAAGGGGCTGCTGTTTCTCAATGCGCAGCATCCATTCAAGGACAATCCCAAAAATGCAGCGGGAGAAAAACCCAATACGGCCTTAATTGAAGGCGCAACTACCGATCAGCTTAAGGCCTTTGTAGGCTATATTGATGGTATGCCAGCGGATGTTTTCAAGTGAAGTACGTGCGCCAATCAAAGGGCTGAGGTTTGCAGAGTGAATAATAAAAGGGAGGTATAGCCTCCCTTTTATTATTTATTACCGCTTCGCGAGTGATAAAAGAATGAAGAAACTACTTGAGACCCGCCTGAAATACTCTAGCAGGTTGTTGAAAAACTCTCAGCTGGCACGATCCAGCGTTAATAGTGGCTCAAAATGCTCATTTACTGCGTGTAAACTGCGCTTTTTCTCCAGATTTTGCCTTGTCTCGCACTCACCTGAGAGTTTTTCAACAGCCTGCTA
>JANTGD010000083.1 GCA_024763135.1 Thiotrichales bacterium
CAGTCCTGCGCTCGCGCGCCTACCGGCTGACCGCTTTCCGGCTCGCTGTAGCCGCCAATATCGTGTTGACGAGGTACTAGTACCTCGTCCAGTTTAAACTGACGGACTCAGTTGTCCTGTCTGCATTGCTGGGTACGCGTACTTCGCAGGGAATGGTTGTGCCCTTAGCAAGGAGTGCAGCAACGCCAGGGATGTAGCAGGGCAACCCTCCGGGTGGTGCTGCGCCTGTGTGTTACAGTGCTTGCCAAGGACGGTGCCATTGCGATGTTTGTGTGCCGAAGCGGTACGCGAGCCTTCTGTATCATTCGCCGAGTCCCTTTTAGCTGTGACCGATCATTCCTTCTTCGATGTAGGTGATTCTGGGCTCGTTAGTAGTCACCTTAGGTCCACGCACTATTTCACGTTGCTCATTACCGTCGATTGTCTTCGTACGTTTCGGGTATTTCAATTGCAAGCAAACGATCTAGGCGCATGACGCGTCGCGTACCGCTGTTCGATGCTGCAAGTAGAAACTCTCCCCCGGCATGTGTTCGTAAATCGTAGGGATATAGCTTTTCTCTGTGTGATGTAGTCGCTCGAAGATAAGTAATCCAAGCAGGCTGCTGATACAAAATAGCCACCTCCAGGACACTGTACTGGGCGCAAGTGATGGGTTCATAGTGGCGTGTGGGGTGGGATTGTCCGTGCATAAAGACTTCGAGTGTAATGAGCTCAATCGAGCGGGATGAATGGTGCTCTTGGTGATATAGACGGTACAGACTCAAGTCATCGCCGCGCACAGGCTACCGTAGAACGCGTCCAGAATGCCCTTTTTATCGTAACTGACTCTAAGAGAAGGTATCCCGAGATCGCAGCATAAGGGATCCAGTCGGATGACTGCTGACTTGCCCGAAACGGAGTGTAGCAGAGAGCCGGCCCCGAGATGTTATGATGATAATATCATTGTAATTTGGGCTAAACCCCGAGTCCAAGAGACAGGATTTCTATGCTGAAAAATGATCCTTACGCGGAGCTGTTGCAATTGTGCGCCTTGGGTGATGAAAAAGCCTTTGCGCGTTTATATCAGCTGACCTCCCCTAAGTTGTACGGTATTGCCTTGAGCTTGATGAAGACCAAGCAAGCTGCTGAAGAAGTCTTGCAGGAGGGTTATCTGAAGATTTGGAACAATGCCGCGACGTTCAATGCGAGCCGAGCTTCGGCGCTCACCTGGATGGCGACCATTGTCCGCAATCGTGGTCTGGATGTGATTCGCAGCAAAAAGGTGCGACCGCAGGAGGTTGAGTCTGAGTACGAAGGTGAAGAATTTGCCAGTACGCTTATGGGCCCAGAGGATGGGGCAGGTTTGAGCCTTGAAGCGCGGCGTCTGGCAGAGTGCCTGGATACATTGCCGGATCGGCAGAAAGAGTCGGTCCTGCGGGCCTACTGTTATGGCTTTACCCATGAGGAGCTAGCGGAAGCATTGGCTGCACCTTTGGGTACCGTTAAAGCCTGGGTCCGCAGAGGATTGGAGAGGTTAAGAAAATGTCTCAGTTGAAACGCTATCAGGATCCCGAGTTGTATGAGCGCCTGGCAGCAGAATATGTGCTGGGGACCTTACGTGGCCCTGCGCTACGTCGCTTCGAGCGCTTGATTCAGGAGCGGCCCTATATCCGCTATGCGGTGGAGCTATGGGAGGCGCGTTTGAATGTAATGGCCGAATCGGCAACCGAGATCAAGCCCGATCCTAAAGTGTGGACCGCAATTCAGAGCGACCTAAAACTGCATGGACGTCCCACCACCAGTAATCGATCAGCCCATTTCTGGTCGCGAGTCTGGGATGCCAAGTCATTTTGGCAATCCGCCACGGCAGTGCTCGCGGTGCTGCTAATAGTAAACTGGCTGTTACCAAAAGCGCAGATTCCTGGTACGCCAGGCTCGGGTTTTGCCATGCCAAGCTATGTGGCCGTTTTAGAAAGCGATAAAAACAAGCCTATGATGGTGACATTGGGTGATCAGCAGCATCGTACGATTATGGTCCGCGTCCTCGATAAGCCAAAAATGCCCAAGGAGCAGCAATTGGCTTTGTGGGCACTGCGGGATGCAAACAGTCCCCCGGTATTGATTGGTGTCGTGCCTTACGATACTGAACAACGGGCACTCAAGTTGAGCCGAGAAGAATGGCGGCGCATCAAAGGCGCTAAGGAATTTGCGGTAACCATGGAGCCCATGGGGAAGTCGGATATGGATAAACCTTCCGGCCCTGTGATGTTCAAAGGGGCTTGTCTGGACTTTATTTGATTCTCATATCACTCCACCAGCGTGTTCTGATGGATACGGTGAGCCAGATAGCGGTTGACCACGTTATTGCGCTTTTTGCAAAGGGATGATGTGCCTCGTGCTTGAGTGTTCAAAGCCCTGCAGAATGAAGCTTGACTGGGGTGGTCTTCGTCAGATGAGGGGCGATATCGGCGTGCCGCCAGGTGCTTGAAACCACTCGAGTAGAGCCCTATCTTTAGTGACTATCCAAACCAATATTAGGTTAAACAGTTCTTGACTTGTCTCGATCAGATCGTCTCTCAGGTGCGTCAACGGCATTTTGCCGTGCAGCCCCTTAGCGCCGATTGTGCTGCCAGCCTGTACCAGGCAAACGATTGGCAGCAGTTCCGACGCAGCTGGGATCATTTGCTGCCCGATCAGTACATGGGGGACAGGGGGCGCTATCGGGCGCGTCGGTACCAAGTGTTTGAATATTCAACTGAATCCCAGTCCCTAACGATTAACCCGGACCAGCGCCATTACCAAGCACGCGATTACAATCGTCTCAACGGCGGCATCTATCGTGTGTATGAACCCTTTACCCATGAGACCCTGATTAATCGCGCTTTTTTGACTATTCAACGATTGACAATCGCAACGGCCCGCCGGTTGAAACCCGGTGTAAAACAGTGGCATATAGAGGCGCATCAGTTTCGAATCTACGCGAGTGGAGAGGAAGTTGGGCGTCCTGTCCCCGAAGGCCTGCACAAAGATGGTGTCGATTTTGTATTTGTCTTCTTCGTGCAGCGGGTAAATGTTCGGGGTGGTGTCAGTAAGATCTACTCTGAAGATTCGCAAATCTTAGCGACACATCAAATGCGTTCATCGCGGGAACTCATGGTCATTGACGATCGCGAGCTGTGGCATCATGTCACGCCCATCTATCCTTGTATTTCTCGCCAGCAAGCGTATCGCGATGTCCTCGTGCTCACATTCAAAGCAGCGCCAGAACAGAAAGCTGCTTAGCGTGGCCAATTGAGCCTCTTCAAGCAAAGAAAGGCGACTGCGTCAAAGCATAATTTGGTTGGATTTCGCGCCGTTATCACCGCAAAGATGCTTCTCAAGCGGATGTTGCCATGCGCGAGTTCATTCTCTTTACTCGCTCAAATGAAACGAACCGAAAGCAAGGGTGCCCCGTCGCTCGCCTTAATCCACAGACACGTCGTGCCGTGTCCGCGGGGCGGCGAAGGGGGGAACAAGCCTGATGGCTTGTTGAGCTGTGCCCGATATTGCCGAAAAGAATGATTTTGGCGCGTTACAAAAGGCATGGGGATTTTTGCCAGTCTGTACCAGCAGCCTTCTAGGTTCTAGGCACACCAGTGCGAGACTTGTCGTGCTAATTCAAACGCGCGCAACACCTCGGATGGCCCCTTTTCGATCTGCGTTTCCCATCAATACTAAGGTATTCGTCACGAACCCTATGGTCTTTTTACAGGGTGGGCGGAGGACCGGTTTGATTCAGAAGCATCTGTAACCGATCGGTAATATAACGAATTTGAAGAATAGAAAGCCGTATTCCGCAGCTTGAACTTTCTCTAGATCACTTGGTCTATACCTTCCGTTAGTGTCAGCTCTGTTGTATCTGTGATCTTGATGGAGCGGAGACGGGGGGGTTGGGTCGGTGCTAAGAGTGATGGTGTCTCCACAACCAAGCACTTTCTCATCGAATAGGTTCGGGACGGATAAATTTTGCTTCTAGGAAGGGTTTAGCTGTCCGCTACATTGAGGGTCCGTTGTTTGGGTAACGAGGGGTATAAGTATGGTTGCCCTTTGCGGGTATTAATACTTGCGGATTGCAAATCGATCCCAGCCTGGAATGCTCTTCATGGTGCAGGGGTAAAGCGCCCTTTTTTCACCAACCTTTTTTCATCAACAATTAAAGTTTCAGTCTGCGCGGCTCATCAATTAAGAGAAACAGTGCGATGAATAATCAGATTTCACGTCAGCCCTCCACCGTATTGGGCATCGGAAGATACTTGATGATGCTCGGCGTTGTTTTTGTGGTCTTGGTGTTGGCGGGGTGTAAGACTGAACTATATTCCGGTCTTGAGGAAGAAGAAGCCAATGAGATGACCACGATTCTGTTAAAGAATGGTATCTCTACACAAAAGATCAGGGATAAAAAGGGTCAGACTTACTCAATCCTGCTCGATAGTGCTTATTTTCCCACGGCGATCGAGTTGCTCAAAACACAAGGTTACCCGCGGGAAAAGTTTCTCAAGGTAGAGGATATTTTCAAAAAAGAAGGACTCATCTCTTCACCGCTTGAAGAGCGTGTCCGTTACATTTACGCACTTTCCCAGGATGTACAGGAAACGCTCGCGCGGATCGATGGGGTTGTGACTGCGCGCGTGCATGTGGTACTGCCGGAAAACGATCCATTTAGCGAAAATGTCAAACCTTCTTCTGCGTCGGTCTTTATCCGATACCTGCCAGACTATCAGCTTGAAGATATCAAAGCCGAAATTAAACTTATTGTGCAAAAGAGTATCGAAGGGCTCGCCTACGATAAGGTGTCGGTCATTATGCTACCCGCCACAGGGCAGGCCTATGAAAACAATGACAGCAATTGGACCAATGAATGGGGCGTCCGTTTACCCAGCACATCGGTTATGAGCTTCAGGGTTGTGGTGTGGAGTCTCGTATTGGTTAACCTCTTATTACTCGGTGTCGTTTTTTATCTATCACAACAATTACTCAACCAAGACCGCAAAGATGATGCGACGCAACCAGAATCGGATCACTTCTTCAAGCGCTGGCTCAGCAGAATTTTACCCAATCGGGGGGGCATGCGCGCGCAATGACTGGGTCACTCAATGCAATTTTGGAATTTAATTTTTTTCCAGCCCGCTATGTTCACCGGGGGTGGTTGGCCGAGCTACCTTATACGCCACTTTTTAAAGAACTGGAGCGCTTTAGGCAGACCGAAAAAGCCCGTTCGCGTTATCTGCTGGCGCGCTTCGGTATTTTCAATGACTATTTTTTTCACTTCGAAAGCCGCGCTAGTCAGATTGGACTGCTGTCTCGTGCCGAGTTGCTGCGCTTACTCGAGCTGACAGGATTGCTGATGAACCAGGGCTATATATCCACTTTGATTGACGGCGCTGCATTACGCTCGATTCAGCAACAAGTTGGTGCGGCGGATTTCGAAATCATGCAGCGAGGTGCGCGGATTTCTTATCCGACTATGCAAGCAAGTCCGCGCCGAGTGGAACGTTTCAGGGCCCACGCCCTGGCGTGTGGGTTACGCGGTTTGCGGACAGCCTATCGCGTCTATCCCAAAGGATTTACGCAACGTCTTGCGTTAAAGCTTGGTCCAGCGATGACAGAAATGCTCCACACCCTCGAGGGATTTGAAGATGAACCAAGTGCCAGACGGCTATTGTTGGAAGCGTATGACCATTTGTTAACCGAACAACAGATCCGTTCCGAGACTGCCGCGGGGTCGGTATCTCCAGCAGCAAAGGAGTCGTAGGTTGATGGCGCAACGAGTAATAAAAAAGGATGATTTTGATACTCTTCAGCAGGCAGGCGAGATTATCAATCAAGCCCGTGCCGAAGCACAGCATGTGATGGAACAGGCCCGTAATGCCTACGAGCAAGCACGTAAGGAAGGCTATCAGGCAGGCTTGGAACAAGGACGGATGGAAAGTGCAGAGCTGCTTTTCAGTACCGTATCCAGCAGTATCGATTATATTGATCATCTGGAAAAAGCGCTGGTGGATGTCACGCTAGAAGCAATGGACCGTTTGATTGGCGATCAGTCTGATCGTCAATTACTCGCTCAGGCGGTGAAAAACGGACTCACGCATCTGCGACATCAACAAAAAGTAGTTGTGCGTGCAACACCAGATGTAATCAATTATCTGGAAGACCATATCGGGCTCACCGATGCAGGTGGCAGTACGCTGGTGTTTCTGGTCGACGAGCGCCTTGCAGCAGATGAATGTGTGCTGGAATCGGAGTACGCCATGGTAACGATCAATGCACGTCAGCAATTAGAGAATCTAAAAGAACTGATTCGAGAAAAGTTTGCATCTGCTGAGCAAACCGACGTAAATACTTAAGGTGGCGCGGGGGAGCGGGGAATGACAAAAGAAAAAGAAGACCTGTTCACAGAAGCGAGAAAACGCCTCCAGGAACTCGAAGCTGAGACCGATCCTTTGGCTGCGCCCAGCGTCGTGCCCGAGCCGCCTCTTTCTCGTCGAAGTGCAGCAAAAGTCGATGAAAATCCCGTCAAGCCATTTCGTGCTAAGTCGGTTGACCGGCTGCAACGAGTAGTGGGCAACCTTTTGGCGGCGGCGCATTGGCCGCTGTATTTTCGCTCTTCCAATCTCGATTTTCGCTTGCGCTTGTTGCCTTATGGCACGCTGCCAGGGATAGACAAAGGTCTGGATTTTTGCTTGCGAATCGCAGGATTTACCTGTGTGGTGACGCTGGATCAATGGCCTTATTCCGAAGCAGTGGGTGGCCAACTAGATGGCGCAGCGTTTGCCCGTTTGCCGGATTCTCTCGCGGCGGGAATTTTGACTGTGCAATTGGAGGAATTTCTCTCCCAATTGGCACAAGCACTGGATGAACCCGTGAGCCTAGGGGAATCGCGCTCTGCCTGGCAACGACATACGCAGGCTATTGCATTGGGGTTGATTCTTGAAGAGCGTAATGGACGCACTGTCCACATGATCGCTCGCATGCCTATTAGAGCGCTTGCGGTTGTGGTCAAGGCGCTGCGTCGCTGGCCCGCCCCTCCCTTAGACCACCTATGGGGCTCGTTGCGTCTCGATTCTACGATCGCCTTTGGGCGTTCGCAGCTCACGGTCGAGGAGCTTAAAAAATTGACGGTTGGGGATATCGTGTTGCTCAGCGAATGCTATGCGCAGCGACAGGATCGATACAAAATCCTACTCTCAGACCGCCAAGCGTTTTTCATAAAAAAACAAGCGGAGGTATATGTTGTGGATGAAGTCGCTCAAAACGGTGCTCCAGGAGGTGATGCCGGGACGGTCGTAGATGTGGAGAGCCTGACGGTTACGCTCGAATTCAATCTAGGGCATCGCGCCTTGACACTGGCGGAACTCAAAAGTCTGGCACCCGGGCATATTTTTAAACTGGAGGAACCCATCAGCGAGTCTGTAACTATTCTATGCAATGGGCAGCGACTTGGGACTGGCGAAATCGTTGAAGTCGAGAAAAAAACGGGTGTGCGCATCCTACAGGTTTTTGGCAAGGGTTAATGGAAGGAATACCCAATCCGATTCTGCTGGTATCAGGGCTCGCCGCGTTGGGTCTGGCACCATTTCTTGCCATCATGGTGAGTTCTTTCGTCAAGATTGTCGTGGTCATATATATTTTAAGAAATGCTCTGGGCCTTCAGCAGGTGCCACCCAATCTGGCAGTCAATGGATTGGCTATTATTTTGTCGATTTATATTATGGCACCAGTAGGCATGGCCACCTACGAGCGCTTCAGTGCACATCAAATCGAAGTGACTAACTTGCAGGATCCGCGCCTACTTGAGGCCCTGGCGGATGCTTCGCAGCCACTACGAAAATTTCTCGCCAAACATTCAGATGATACCGAGCGTGGGTTTTTTATCCAGAGTGCAAAAAAACTTTGGCCCGAAGAACAAGCTGCCAAGTTGAGTAATGATCATTTTTTAGTGCTTCTGCCTTCATTCACGGTCAGCGAACTGAAATCGGCCTTTGAGATAGGCTTCTTACTCTATCTACCCTTTGTGGTGATCGATTTGATTGTCTCCAATGTGCTGCTTGCAATGGGAATGATCATGGTCTCTCCCATTATGATTTCATTGCCTTTCAAAATTCTATTATTTGTGATGGCTGATGGTTGGACGCGTTTGCTCCATGGTTTGATTTTGAGTTATTACTGATGTTGTCCGAATCCGAGCTCATCCATTTTACATCGCAGTCGATGCTGCTGGTGCTCTATCTGTCCTTGCCCGTGGTATTGACGGCAACGGTTGTGGGCTTACTGGTTGGTTTGTTTCAAGCGTTGACACAGATCCAGGAACAGACCTTGTCTTTTGGTATCAAGCTTGTCGCCGTGATTGTGGTTCTGATGTTTACCGCCGGCTGGATGGGCACCGAGTTGCTGAATTATACGGATCGTCTCATGGAAGCAATTAGTCGGGTACGAGCATTCTAGAAAATACCCGGCTTGTCAGGGTTGGCGGTATAAAGCGATCAATCTGTGCTCTGTATGAGATTTCGCCATGCATTGTCTTATTAACCCGGCATCTTGCGGCGCAATATCGCCCCCTTCTGTATTGCGGATTGTCGCAATAGCCAGCTATTACCTGCGATCAGCGCCTTGAACGGGACGATTTTTCACCACAATCTACTCGCGCCAGAATTAATCAGAGCTTCCTTAACAGGCTGTTGAAAAACTCTCAGGTGAGTGCGAGACAAGGCAAAACCTGTAGAAAAAGCGCAGTTTACACGCAGTAAATGAGCATTTTGAGCCACAATTAACGCTGGATCGTGCCAGTTGAGAGTTTTTCAACAACCTGTTAAGGCGGCTGCCGCAGGCAATGGACGAGCCCTTGGCAAGGTAGGCAACGCCGAGAGGGGGGGGCCTGAGGCGCCCAACTGCGGAATCTAGGTTGAAGACAGGCCGTGCTGAGCACGACCTATTATGATGCCAGGTTAATAGTATACGGTAAATCCCGGGAGTGACCCGCTGCGAGAAACGGCTGACGATATTAGTTCAGACCAGAGATCGATATACGCAGCCAGTCTGGATTGATTTTACCGGATTCGCAAACTTTAAACGCAGGTGCTATGGGCGTATCACCCAGGGTGATGCGCATGTTCTGACTATGGAAATAATTGCTGACGTATACCATTGGGTGGTGATCTTAGCTTTGGCGATGCCGCGCATCACCATGGTATTTCTCATGCTGCCGTTTTTTAGTCGTTTAGTGTTGCCCAACTTAGTGCGTAATGGCATTGTGGTGTCATTGGCGCTGTTTATTCTCCCCTCGGTTTCGGCTCAAGTGAGTAATTTTCAGTTGGATCCAATCTGGATACTTGGGATTTTGTTAAAAGAGGCGGGGATTGGGATTGTCATAGGGTACTTATCGGCGCTGATCTTCTGGGCCGTTGCCTCTGCGGGATTCTTTATCGACTTACATCGGGGCGCAATGAGTTCAACCCTGTTTAGTCCGTTGATTGGTAGCCCCACATCGCCTCTCGGAAACTTTTTTACCCATGTGGTAGCAACCCTGTTTTTTGTAAGTGGTGGGTTTCTTATTCTGCTCAATGTTATCTTTCTCAGTTACGAAGTTTGGCCGGTGCATGCGTATATACCAAATTTCTCTTTCGACGACCATATTCTGTTTCTCCAACAAATGGACCGGTTAATGGTCTATACACTGCTGATTGCAGGCCCCATTGTCGCGGCCATGGCGTTAGCGGAAATTGGCATGGCTTTGATTGGTCGCTTTGTGCCGTCTATCAATATCTTTCTTTTGGCAATGCCGATTAAAAGCGCCTTGGCTTTTTTGTTGCTTGGACTCTATATGCGTTACCTCGTTAATTACCTTGATGGTGAGTTTATCCGTATTCAAGAGGTATTCGAAATGCTCAAGATTATCTTTAAATGAGTGAAGATAAAAGCCGTAAAACGGAAAAAGCAACACCAAAGAAACTGCGTGATGCCCGTAAGAAAGGACAAGTCGCAAAAAGCCGGGAGGTGGTCTCGACCTTTATGCTATTTATTTCCGGCATCTATTTTTGGCTGGCCTGGGATTGGATGCTGAGCAGATTGGTCGCGCTGATTGGCATGCCAGCAGACTTGTATGTCTATTCTTTTTCCGAAGCGCTGAAAAAAGCATTGGATGCAGCGTTTTTGGATATTGCGTTATGGCTGTCTTTACCCTTCGCTTTCCTGTTGTTTGTAGCGGGCGTTGTCGGCAGCGTGGCGCAATTCGGGTGGTTGATTTCGTTTGATCCGATCGTACCTAGAGGATCTAAGGTTAATCCTGCCGAGGGACTCAAACGAATATTTTCGATGCGAAGCCTGGTCGAGACAGCGATCGCGCTGCTCAAGGTGGTTGCCATCAGTTTGATATTGTATTGGGTGATTAAAGATAGTATTTCCGTACTCATTCATGATAAATCGGTATGTGACGTAGATTGTTTGCGCGTGATATTCCAAAAGCTAGTATTCAAACTCATGCTTTTTGTCTTCCCGCTATTGGTTATTTTGGCCATCATGGATTATATTTTTCAACGCTATGAGTTTTTGAAAGATCAACGCATGACGCGTGAAGAATTCAAGCGCGATCTCAAAGAAACCGAGGGTGATCCCCTTCTTGCAGGCTATCGTAAGCAGATTTCGCGCGAATATTTGGAAGAGGAGATAGGTGAGCGCATCAAGCGCTCCCGGGTGCTGGTTGTAGATTTGGATATATCCGTCGCATTACATTATGAAAGAGGGGTGACACCCTTGCCGGTGATCATGGCCATTGGGCGGGATCAGGCAGCCAAGCAGATGGTCACAATCTCTCAAGAACAGCAGGTGCCGGTTATCGCCGATCCCGCATTGGCTCGCCGTCTGGCGGATGAAGGAACGATCGATCAGCATATTCCGGATAGTACCGTGGAAGCGACCGCTAAAATAATGCGGCGCGTAGCTGCTACGTAACACGTTTATCGGAAACTCTGATTCAATCTGGCGCGAGCAGATTGTGGTGAAAAATCGTCCAGTTCAAGGCGCGGATCGCAGGTAATAGCTGACTATTGCGAAGATCCGCCACTTAGAAGTTGGCGATTTTGCGCCACAAGATGCTGTGTTACGAATTGAACAGAGCTTTCTATACTTGTGTAATCCTGATTAACAGGCTGTCGAAAAACTCTCAGGTGAGTGCGAGACAAGGAAAAATCTGGAGAAAAAGCGCAGTTTACACGCAGTAAATGAGCATTTTGAGCCACAATTAACGCTGGATCGTGCC
>JANTGD010000084.1 GCA_024763135.1 Thiotrichales bacterium
GTTGAAAAACTCTCAGGTGAGTGCGAGACAAGGCAAAATCTGGAGAAAAAGCGCAATTTACACGCAGTAAATGAGCATTTTGAGCCACAATTAACGCTGGATCGTGCCAGCTGAGAGTTTTTCAACATCCTGTTAAGGAAGCTCTGATCAATTCGTAACACAGCATCTTGCGTCGGAAAAAAGACGCCCCAAAAATACGGCTGGCGACCACTTGGCCACAGTCGGGCAACCGAGTCCGTCAGGCTCCCAGTAACCACCTTTAACCAAAATCAATCAAAACCCAGGAGTTACTATGTTTCATCCTATCGAAATACCGTTTGGCTGTGTCATGCTATTCAATGTCGTCGATTTGAAAGAAGGCGTCACAATCGAGGATGTCGAACTTGTCCTTGGAGAAATGTGTAATGTAGTTAAAAACAACTACGGCGATGACAATGGCGGCTTTATTGGCGGCCAGGTTTACCGCAATGCGGGATTTATCTCTGAGGAGGGATCCGTCAACAGCCCCGATGAGCATACCAATAAACGTGTCCAGCAAAATCTTGGCGACATCGTCATCGTGACTTATTGGCATTCTTTTGAACAACATGAAAAATCACATGCTGACAAACTGTTTAAAGAAAAATTTTCACGCTTGGCAGAGTTCTGTGACAAAACCTATGAAGTCGGTTACGAAATGCTCTGGCAGGGAGTGCCTGAGTAAACTGTTGCGCCACCTCTGCGTCACAAGGTGAAAAAGGCTGGATAAAAGACGCATCGGATCGGCGGGTACCGCCGATCCTTATCCTGATTTTTATTAAGGAAGTGCTGATCAAATCGTAATACTACATCTTACGGCGCAAAATCACCCACTTCTACGTTGCGGATCTTCGCAATAGCCCGCTATTACCTGCGATCCCCACCTTGAGCTGGACGATTTTTCACCACAATCTGCTCGCGCCAGAATGAATCAGAACTTCCATAAATGAACACATTGAACAGGTTGCGTCTTGACAGTGCTAAGCGCCGATGCAAACGCCTGTTGTTCAGAAAGCACTCCCCACAGCCGGTCCTGAGTCGGGCGTAACGCCATAGTCCTGAGGTGAAAACCGGGGATCATTGAGCAGCAAGCTAAAATCGGGGCCTGAGACCGTTTCCCCGCCAACGATGACGGTTTCCTTGCGTTCAGGCGCCTCGTCTTTTGCCCCGCCCTCCTCGATGCGGGATTCCTCGCGCACGACACGCAGACTGCCACCCCAGGTATCAAAGTAAACCGAATCACGCCAGTCAGGCCAGAATTGCGGCTCTCCGCGGTCGGCGGAAACATCCACTTGATCGTTCCCATTTTCATCCCGGAACAAGACAATGGCGTAATGGGTCGCAGGAGATTGATTGAGAAAATCCCCAAGCGTAGCGCTCAGACTATAGATGCCCTCCGGGTCGATACCGGATAGACTCAAAGTTTTTCTGCTTGGTTCGATAGGCTGTTCAGAGGCAGCATCCGGTGTGTAGGACTCGCTGATCAGCGCGACTTTCCAAGCAGCATCCAGGCCGGTGGGCGCCAGGCCGCTGATGGTGAAAGTGGCTGACATATCCAATGGTGCACCGACAAAAAATTCCGCAAAACCGCAGCCCCCTGATCCCAGGTATTCACCTGTTTCAGTATCTATGAACTCAGCACAGAGATTAGCGTTGTAGTGACCACCATCCTGTGCCTCGAGTTTATCCAGGAGTTTCGGCAGCGTAAACGACAAACCAAACAAGCGCTTACCGTTCTCCCCACTCGAATAGATCTGCTCCCAGCGACAGCCCTCCTGCGTATTACAGCCTTCACTTTTGGCGACATTCAGGCCATAGGTTATTTTCACACCCTCCGGCAGTGCAACTGTTGGGCGTTCCCAGTTGAATGTCACCTTAGCTTTGCTGTTGCTTTCGGCATTCAGAGGAAAGGTGGTATTCCCACCTGCGGCTTGCCATTTTTGTTGAATCTGATCCCATTGAGGACAATAGGATGTACTACGACATTCCACAGGCCACTGAGGCATGCCATTGGGCGCAGTCAGCCGGGGTACGACATCCTGCATGCCGATAATGACTTTTTTCTTAAAGCCCCGCTCAGCCAGCAGCTGCCCAGCCGAGTTTTTCACTTTGACCCCATAATCACCCGTCACAAAGTCTGAGATCAGCATTTGTGGTGTAGGCATATCTTCACCACCGGCGGTGTTACGCGCCTGCATCCAGGGATCATAGGTAAAGCATTGTTCAAACCCTGGCTCCTCGCCCTCCTCAGGCGTACCCTCTGGAAAGGGTGCTGGCATGCCATCCGTAGTGCTCGTCACAGGCATCGGTCCCTGATAGATCGCCTGCTCATTTTGCAATGTAATGACGCGGCGTGAACCGTCTTTGCTCGGATATTCCAGTTCCACGCGCAACTGCTCAGATGCCGGCGCGCTTGAGGTGCTATCCATCTTCGCAGCCAGTGAAGACAGTTCGCTGACACACACAAAGGGCCGTAAATTATCGTACTCCCGACCGCTTGTCTGACCATCGCTCGAGGTGCCGTCATCAGGCAACCAGATTCTTTCAGGATTGAGTTCCAGATGCCCCACTTCAACCCCTTGCAGACTGCTGAGATACTCAGGCTTAAAAAACCCAAATAGCTGCAAAAGTCCTGGCTGATTACCCGATGCATCGAACACCATGGGATCAAAATCGACCGGATGGTCGAACTTGATATCACGCGGTCCTGTCCCTTCACTCTGATCATCTATAGTTACAATCCCGGTTAGGCTTTTGCCGGTATATTCTGCAAACAATTCGGGGATCAGTTTGTCAGTCACAAAAATCGTAAACACAATGCCTTGAGGAACATTGAAACGAGTTGTTGCATCAATGGGTTTGCCCTCCCAGTCCGCAGCCTTGAAAACTGCGGGAACAATACCGGGAATTTCTGCTAGCTTTTTCTTATCGAGTTCGTTGAGGGAACCATCCGCCTGCTTGTGTTGCAACGTGTAAATATCAGCCAACAATGCTCGCAGCTTCGAGGCGGCATCTTCGGGTTGCAGATTCCAAGTATTAATATCGACTCCCAATTCCGGACGGACCCGCAACCCAGCAACAATCGCATGGTATAAACGCGCAACGTCTACTTCCACTCCTTGAGAGAATTGCTTGGCAAAAAAGTCAACAATAAACTCTGGCACATCACCGTCGTCGATCAACTTATCAAAAATTTTAGCGATCAGACGTTTCTTACCAACATCGCCCTGGACATCGATTTTGCTCAGTTCCCGAACCTGTATTTCCACTTTCACAGCATCGACTTCTTGAGCTACATCATCTCTGGAAAGGAGGCCGCCAGTGGTGGTATCCAACTTATCGTTACTCGCGAACGCTATGTTTTGTTTGGTTTCCAGATCGGCTGCATTCCCAATGAAGTCGCCATGTTCATCCTTGGGTGCCTCAACCATCATTGACGGAACCTGCACGGCGCCGCTGTCAATCAAGTTTTTAACCACTGTTTTAACCGAGCCAATAATGTCTTCAACAATGTCTGGATCGATTTCTTTTCCTTCGGTCGCGGTAAGAATTGCGTTGACAATCGTATCGACTACCACGGTAGACTCTGGGCTCACAGGTTCCGCCGGCGCTTGTGTCTGTCCCGTCGGTATGTCTACGTTGACTTTCATTTCCAGCGCTTTATTGCCGGGTAGGATGCGCAAATATTTCACCACATAACTTTTACCATCAGCGACGCCTTCGCAGCTATATTTTGGATTATCCTGCGCATCTTTCTCATCCAGAAAATGGCAGGGAATACCGGTTTCTTCTAACACTCCATTACCCCCTACCGCGTAGAGCTTGACAATGGCATTGTCGGCACTCGCTGTGGTTGCCCGGGTTACTGGCCTGCTACTGAATAACGCGATTTTTGGCTGTTGCGCTGCACTACTGTCCAGGCTGTCGGCATCAGCGCCACTGAGCGAAGACAAGGCCACTGTACCTGCAATATTCGACGCACCCGCATAAGTATTGATTTCCGGTACTGTGCCGGGTGCGGGCTGCTCGGCCAATGGTGTGTTCTGATCCCTGGCTCCATCCGTTCCCGCTGGCTGCAGATCGGCACTGCTCAGGTCACCCCCGGAACCACCGCCACCGCACGCCGTCATAAGTACTGCCGATGAAACCATCATGGCCAATAAACTTTTTCTTGGTAAGTCCTTCAATGTCCCACTCCATTAATTAATGAATTTTTAAATGCTTGATGTTGGTCTGTCTTTTTTCGTAACTGGTCAGCGAGTTGTTTAAAAATGAACTAACTGCTTAGATCACCCCTGGATTACGTCAGTTCAAGACGAAAAATAAGAGGCTATTAAGGCCGCTCTGATCAATTCGTAACACGACAGCTTGCGGCGCAAAATCGCCCACTTCTGGGGTAAGCTGAGTCGTTACCTTTTTTCTTGCTATGATTTCGAACGGTGACTTGGCAACGAGACAAGTCGGCACAAGCTTCGCAAGAAGCATACCGATGGCACAGGGATAATCTGCTGTTTTAGCCCTTAGCGACGCACCCCGAAGTTGACAAAATACGGTTAACACGGCCGCTAAGCAGTTCATTTTTCTTGTTCTGCAGTGCATTTTAATTATTTTTCTGGACGCGAACCGCCCGCTTCAGGTATCGCAATACAACACTGCTTTCGTGATTGCTGTGGTAATAAAAGGTAAGCGTCGCTACCGCTGCCTTTAAACTCTGTATAAACCTTGGCCAAGTGCCGCGGTGAGCATTGACAAAGCATGCCTGACTTACGGCAAGGACTCGCCCCATCAATGCACCGCTGTGCGCCATTTCACCTCAGCGCACGATGCGCTATGCTCAGCTATATGCCACTGCCTCAATTTCATCCCGCTGTTGCCACCGCGTTTTACCAACGCTTCTCGAAGCCCACAGCGGTGCAGCTTGCCTCCTGGGAAGCAATTCAAGCCGGTCGGCATACCCTGCTGGCCGCACCCACAGGCTCTGGTAAAACCCTGGCGGCTTTTCTCGCAATGATCGACGCCCTGGTGCGTGAGTCACGAACTCACCCATTGCCGGATGAGACCCGCATTCTGTATGTCTCCCCACTCAAAGCGCTGTCCAACGATATCCAAAAGAACCTTCAGCAACCATTGGCTGCCATCAATACCTGCCTGCTGGAGTTGGGTGAAGTCAGTGCCGATATTCGTGCAGCAGTTCGCACCGGAGATACACCAGCAGGGGAACGTGCACGGATGCGGCAGCAACCACCGCACATTTTGGTCACCACCCCGGAATCACTTTACATTTTGCTCACAGCCAAAAGCGGCCGAGAGATGTTAAGCACCGTCACTACCGTAATTGTCGATGAGATTCACGCACTTGCTGGTAACAAACGGGGCGCACATTTGAGCCTCTCGTTGGAACGGCTCGAGACGCTCTGCCCCGCGCCGCCGGTGCGCATTGGCATTTCTGCGACGCAAAAACCCATTGAGGATATGGCGCAGTTTCTTGTGGGTCAGCGCGATGCAGACTGCACAATTGTGGATACCGGACACCATCGCCAGCGCGATTTGCGCATCGAAATCACCGACTCCCCACTAGAAGCGGTCATGTCCAACGAGGTTTGGGGAGAGATCTACGACCGTTTGGCCGAGCTGACCCGCTCCCACCAAACGACGCTTATTTTCGCCAATACGCGCCGCATGACCGAGCGCGTTGCGCGTCACCTGTCTGAACGCATTGGGGAAACAGAAGTCACTTCCCATCATGGTAGCCTCTCCCGCGAGCATCGACTGCAGGCAGAGCAGCGGCTCAAAGCCGGGCAGCTCAAGGCGCTGGTAGCCACCGCATCATTGGAGCTGGGTATTGATATCGGTGATGTCGATCTGGTGTGTCAGCTGGGTTCACCGCGCTCCATTGCCGGTTTTTTACAACGCGTGGGACGCTCGGGACATGCAGTCCATGCAACCCCTAAAGGCAGATTGTTCCCATTGACCCGCGACGATCTGGTGGAGTCGATTGCCATTTTGCAAGCCATTGAGGCGGGAGAACTCGATCGCATTCGCGGCATGCGCCACCCTTTGGATGTACTGAGCCAACAGATCATTGCCGAAGTCGCCTGTCGGGAATGGGATGAACAGGCACTGCTGGCAGTGTTTCGCCGTGCCTGGCCCTATCGCAAACTCAATGATGCCGACTGGGCACAGGTGTTGAGCATGGCGGCCGAAGGGTTTACCACCCGCAGAGGACGACGTGGCGCCTATCTACACTGGGACCGTATCAACGGCAAGTTGCGAGCACGCCGTGGTGCCAGGCTCACAGCCATCACCAATGGGGGCACCATCCCCGACCTGTTCGACTACGATGTCATTTTACAGCCACAAGGTTTGTCGATTGGCACACTCAATGAAGATTTTGCGTTTGAAAGTTTGCCTGGAGATATTTTTCAGCTCGGCAACAGCGCGTATCGCGTCCTCAAAGTTGAATCCGGTCGCCTGTATGTAGAAGATGCCCAGGGCCTGCCGCCCACGATCCCATTTTGGTTTGGGGAATCGCCAGGGCGCAGCGACGAACTCTCACGCGCAGTCTCAAAACTACGCCAGAAAATCTCCGCGCAGCTGGCGTTTGGCGCTGAACATACCCAGCAGTGGTTGGTGCAATCGCAAGGGCTCTCCCCGGTCGCTGCTGAACAGATCACCGAGTACCTGGCAGCCGCACAGGCTGCACTAGGGCTGCTGCCCGATCAAGACAATATTATTTTCGAACGTTTTTTTGACGAAACAGGCGACATGCATTTCGTCATCCATTCTCCCTACGGCTCTCGCTTGAACCGCGCCTGGGGGCTGGCCTTGCGAAAACGCTTTTGCCGCCGCTTTAATTTTGAGTTACAGGCGGCAGCGGTCGAAGACAGCATTGTGCTCTCACTCGGTGCCACGCATAGCTTTCCGCTCGACGAAGTCAAAAACTACCTCAATGCCGACAGCGTCCGTGCAGTGCTGATTCAAGCCTTATTGGATGCTCCCATGTTTGCCACCCATTGGCGCTGGAATGCCTGTACTGCACTGGCCGTGATGCGTAACCGAAGCGGCAAACGCGTACCCGCCGCATTTCAACGCAATGACGCTGAGGACTTGGTTGCCTTGGTGTTTCCTGATCAGCTGGCCTGTTTCGAAAATATCGCGGGTGAGCGCGAAGTGCCGCAGCATCCACTGGTCGATCAAACCCTGGAGGACTGTCTCACCGAGCTGATGGACATCAAGGGACTCGAAGCACTGCTGCGACGGATTGCCACCGGTGAAGTCAGCATTCATTGTCGCGATCTTACCGCCCCCTCGCCGCTCGCTTGCGAAGTGATCAATGCGCGACCTTATGCGTTTCTCGACGACACACCGGCAGAGGAGCGTCGCACACTGGCGATACAAAACCGCAGCTTTGCCTCCCCTGAAGATGCCGCACAATTGGCCCGGCTGGACCCCGAGGCGATCGCCAGAGTGCGTCACGAAGCCTGGCCGGAAATCCGCGACGCGGATGAGCTGCATGATGCGCTCGTGGTGTATGGTTTTTTAACCGCCCAGGAGGGACAGCTACAACCCGAGCATGAGCGACTACTCAAGGATCTGACCGACAACCAACGTGCCGGCATCGCCCAACTCCCGGGTTCAAACCTATGCCTGTGGCTCGCTACCGAACGTCTCCATGAATTCTTGGCTGTCTGGCCGGACGCGACCATCACTCCCGCACTAACGCCCATTGCAAACCCGCCAAACACGCGCAGCGATGCGATTCTGGAATTGTTACGCAGTCGACTCGAAGCACTTGGCCCGGTGACAGCAGAAACCCTCGGCCAGGCCCTGAACCTGAGCAACGCGGAAACCCAGCAAGCACTCCTGACACTGGAGCAAGAGGGTTTTGTCATGCAGGGCATGTTTACGGGGGAGCAGACAGAGGAATGGTGCGAACGACGCTTGCTGGCGCGCATCCATCGATATACGCTCAAATCTCTACGCAAGGAAATCAAACCTGTGCCGCCTGCGGCTTTCATGCGCTTTTTATGCTATTGGCATGGGATGGAAGAGCCGGCGGAAGGCCAGGAAGCACTCCTGGCAACGCTCCAGCAATTGGAAGGTTGTGCTTTGCCAGCCGCCGCTTGGGAGCAGGACGTTCTTCCGGCACGCTTGCGCCGATACGAGCCTATGCTACTCGATCATTTGTGCAGCAGCGGCCAAATACTCTGGCTGCATCCCAGCCGCTCGTCGCAAAAAAAAGCCGCACCGCTGGCCACCACCCAAATAATGCTCCTCGAACGGAGCAGCTATCCACTTTGGTTTGCTGGCCAGTCGAACACCTCTCCAGAACAACTCAGCGGGACGGCACAACGCCTGTACGCTGCATTGGAAACCGGCGGTGCAGCTTTTTTTTACGATTTGGTACGCGCATCTGGTTTACTGCGAACCCAAGTAGAACAAGCATTGGCTGAACTCGTTGCGACCGGCTGGGTCACCGCAGACAGCTTCAGCGGATTGAGAGCTCTGCTCACCCCAAGTCAGAAGCGTCCCGCGTTCTCCCCGTCGAACCGGCGTCGACGCCGACAATCCCCCTGGAGCATCGACAACGCGGGACGCTGGAGCCTGATGGCGCCTGATGCCGAAATTGATCCACAAGCGCGACTGGAACACATCGCCTGGGCCCTATTGCAACGCTATGGCATCGTATTTCGCAAAGTTGTGGAAAGAGAAACGGCGATTCCGCCGTGGCGCGAGTTACTGCGGTTCTATCACCGCCTGGAGGCTCGGGGCGAAATCCGCGGCGGACGATTTGTGGATAGCTTTAGCGGCGAACAA
Source organism: Thiotrichales bacterium (assembly GCA_024763135.1). Taxonomy (GTDB): domain Bacteria; phylum Pseudomonadota; class Gammaproteobacteria; order UWMA-0217; family UWMA-0217; genus JANTGD01. Next base: position 8,836 of record JANTGD010000084.1, read on the forward strand.
TTTGCACTGCCCGAAGCGATCGAACCGCTACGCAAACGCAGAGAACCAGTGGGTAGCCCCCAATATCAACTCATCAACGGTGCTGATCCTTTGAATCTGACTGGCATCATAACGCCGGGGGAACGCATTCCCGCGCGCCGCAGCCATCGAATACTGTATTGTAACGGTGAGCCGGTCAGCCTGCTGACAGGCGAAAAAGCCCTGCGCCCCCTGACCCGGGAAGCCATCGCGCCTGAGGCGCTTGATCTCCTGTTCAAGCGCCCAGGGCAAGGTGGACTCCACTGATACTATTAACCGGCTATTGAGCGAGTCTGATACATTTAGCTGATCGCTAACCAAGGATTTGCAACCATGATCGAGCCTGCACCCAACCAATGCTCTCCATCGCTTGCACAGCTCCGCCTAATGCAATTGATCAGTCCCTCACTGCCCATTGGTGGATTTACCTATTCCCAGGGACTGGAATGGGCAGTCGAGCAGGACTGGATTACGACGGCAGACACGCTCGCCCAATGGCTCGAAGAGTTGGCAGAAACAACGCTGGCGCAGATCGATCTGCCGATCTTGCAGCGCCTTTACACCGCCTCTGCCCACCAGGACAGCGCTGCGCTGGACCGATGGAATCAGCGCCTGCTCGCTTATCGGGAAACAGCTGAAATGCGCGCGGAAGAACGTCAACGGGGGCGCGCCCTGGCAACACTGCTGCGCGCCCTGAAAGTCCCCCTTGCCGAACCATGGTATAGCCAACTCAGTGGCAGTCACCTGACGGGCTTTGCCCATGCCGCACGCATTTGGGACATTAGCCCGCGAAATATGATGCTTGGATATGTGTGGAGCTGGTTAGAAAATCTGGTACTGGCCGGTATCAAGCTGATTCCTTTGGGGCAATCAGCCGGACAGCAGATTTTATTGTCCCTGACCCCGAAGCTCCCGCCGCTCGTGGAAAACGCATTGCACTTGGACGACACAGCCATCGGCGCTTCCAACCCTGCCCTGGCCATTGCGAGCAGCCAACACCAATTCCAGTATACGCGTCTGTTTCGCTCTTAATTATGCCAACGGGTTAGAATTCTCTGCGCAATGCTAATTCGACTCAGTTTTAACCGTCCGCATATCCTTGAAATAGTGATTGAAAAAGACATTCAGTGAGATCTGTTCGGGCCAATTTTGTTGAACTCAACGGCTATTCATTTATCAGTAGGAGAAAAACCATGACGCAATCGCCTTTACGTGTGGGCGTGGGTGGACCAGTAGGATCCGGTAAGACCGCACTACTCGACGCGCTCTGCAAGCGTATGCGCGAACAATACAACCTGGCGGTGGTAACCAACGACATTTATACCCGGGAAGATGCCGAATTTTTACTGCGTAGCCAGGCCTTACCCGCGGATCGCATTGTGGGTGTGGAAACAGGGGGCTGCCCGCATACAGCAATTCGTGAAGATGCCTCGATGAATCTAGCTGCCGTAGAGGACCTGCAGCGAAAATTTACCGATCTTGACGTGGTGTTTATAGAAAGCGGTGGCGATAACCTTTCTGCGACCTTTAGTCCCGAGCTCGCCGATCTGACGATCTATGTCATCGATGTTTCCGAAGGTGAAAAAATCCCGCGAAAAGGCGGCCCTGGCATCACCCGCTCCGATCTACTGGTCATTAACAAAATCGATTTAGCGCCATATGTTGGTGCCTCTTTGGAAGTGATGGCCGCGGATACGCAGCGTATGCGTCCGAAGCGCCCCTATGTTTTTACCAACCTCAAAACCGCCACTGGCCTTGAGGAGATTGTGGGCTTCATTGAAGAAGCCGGCATGCTCAATGCATGACGTTGAAAATCGTCTCTGCCTGTTAATACCAGCGTTTGCTACGCAGCACTCAATAGGGTGCGTCAAAGGGTTTCGCGACAGGAGACTGGTACCCCAAAGGCGGCAAAGCAGAGGATAGCCCGTTGGCTGTCAGGCTTTTTCCCCTTTACCATGTCCGTGGGCTAAGGCGGATAAGCGGGGCGCTGTTACTTTGAATTCATTTTCTTGGGCAAGCAAAGAAAATGAACTTGTGCGTAGCAACATCCGCTTGAAAAGAGCCTTGACGGTAACGGCACAAAGTAAATCACCAAGCCTTAACCCTAGATTCCGCAGTTGGATCACGAAAGTCCACGCAAGCCCTTGGCGCACCTGGCAAACCAGAAAAACCTCTCATCACCAATAAGGTGACCACGA
>JANTGD010000085.1 GCA_024763135.1 Thiotrichales bacterium
TTGCCAAGGACGCTGCCATTGCCTGCGCACTGCGCCTTGATGCGCAGCATCACAAAAGCGCTGAGTCCGTCATTTTAAACTGGACGAGGTACTAGATAGACGGTGTGATCTGCACAGGCCGTGGCGATGCGCGAACTGCCTTGCTGTCGAAACTTCCTGGCTTGCGATGCGGTGATCGTCGAATCAATATTTTCAGTCCCCCCCCCATGATTTTGCCTCATGTCCAATACGCCATTTGGGTTGCTGTGGTGCTGTTTACGCAGGTCGATGAGGGGCGATCTATGGTGTTCGATACGCCACTGGTCCACGGCGCTTTGTCGCGTTTGCTACAGAGGTTTGTGCTGCCTAATGGTTGAAAAATCAGGGAGATAGTTTTTGGCATGCGGTTTGCTCAGGGAGTACTAACGCCCAGCAGACAGACCAGGAAAATGAAACAGAAAGATATTGCTGCATTATTGGATGAGCCGGCCTGTTCCCACAATAAAAAATCCAAGTCCGGTTGCGCTAAACCCAAACCCGGTGCAACGGCGGGGGGCTGTGCGTTTGATGGCGCGCAGATCGCATTGTTACCCATTGCCGATGTGGCACATATTGTTCATGGCTCGATAGCCTGCGCGGGCAGCTCCTGGGATAACCGGGGTACGCGCTCGAGCGGGCCACGCCTGTTTAAAATCGGTATGACGACCGATATGACCGAGCAGGATGTGATTATGGGGCGAGGTGAAAAACGCTTGTTCCATTCGATTAAGCAGGCCATCGATTCTTACTCACCTGCCGCAGTATTCGTTTACAACACCTGTGTGCCCGCATTGATAGGTGACGATGTGGAAGCGGTGTGCAAGGCGGCGGAGGAACGCTGGGGCACGCCAGTGGTGCCAGTGGATTCAGCAGGATTTTACGGGACGAAAAACCTCGGCAACCGCATTGCGGGGGAGACCATGGTGAAATATGTCTGTGGCACGCGGGAGCCCGATCCGTTGCCCGCGACAGCGCAGCGTCCTGGTATAAAAGTGCACGATATTACGCTGACCGGCGAATATAATATCGCGGGTGAATTATGGCATGTGCTGCCGCTGCTCGATGAGCTGGGGCTGCGCGTGCTGTGTACCTTGTCGGGGGATGCGCGCTATCGGGAAGTGCAGACCATGCATCGCTCCGAAGTCAATATGATGGTTTGTTCCAAGGCCATGATCAATGTGGCGCGCAAGTTGGAAGACGCCTTTGGCACACCTTGGTTCGAGGGTAGTTTTTATGGCGTGGGTGATGTGTCTCAAGCGTTGCGGGATATTGCGCGCTTGATCGATGATCCTGATTTGACGGCGCGCACCGAAGCGCTGATTACCCGGGAAGAGGCGCGCGTGCATGCGGCGCTGGAACCCTGGCGTGAAAAGCTCACCGGCAAAAAAGTCCTGCTCTATACCGGCGGCGTGAAATCCTGGTCGATTATTGCCGCATTGCAGGATCTGGGCATGGAGGTTGTCGCCACCGGGACAAAAAAATCCACCGAAGAAGACAAAGCCAGAATCCGTGAGCTCATGGGTAAAGAGGCAGTGATGCTCGAAGACGGTAACCCACGTGCTTTGATCGACATTGTGCGGCAAAACAACGTGGATATTCTGATTGCCGGCGGACGGAATATGTACACGGCGCTCAAGGCGCGGCTGCCATTTCTCGATATCAATCAGGAAAGAGAGTTTGGTTATGCCGGTTACATGGGCATGGTGGAACTCGCCCGGCAGCTGCATTTGACCATCAGCAGTCCGATCTGGTCGAGCGTCAGAGCCACGCCGCCCTGGCGAAACCCGTCTAAGTCGTCTGCGGAGGCTGCCGCATGACCGAGATTATCAAACGTAAAAAAGCCCTCTCGGTCAGCCCGCTCAAAGCCAGCCAGACGATCGGTGCGGCGCTGGCTTTTCTCGGGTTTTATCGGGCCATGCCGATGTTACATGGCTCTCAGGGCTGCACGGCATTCGGTAAAGTCTTTTTTGTACGCCATTTTCGTGAGCCGGTGCCCTTGCAGACCACGGCCATGGATCAGGTCACCACGGTGCTCGGGTCAGAGGACAGCGTGGTCGAAGGTCTGAAGGTCATTGCAGAGAAAAATCAACCCGCATTGATCGGTGTGCCTACCACAGGACTCTCCGAGACTCAGGGCAGCGATGTGGTGATGGCGACCAAACAGTTTCGCCAAAAATATCCTGAATTTGATGCGATTCCGGTGGTGCCGGTTTCGACACCGGACTATAGCGGCTGCCTGGAAACTGGTTTTGCCAAAGCGGTGGAGGCGATTATTCGCACGCTCGTGCCACCGGCGGATCAGGCGGGCAGCCAACCCGGTCGGCGACGCCACCAGGTCAATATTCTGGTCGGTTCGAGCCTCACACCGGGCGATCTGGAAGAGCTGAAGGACATGGTCGAGGCATTCGGATTACGCCCGGTCGTAATACCGGATTTATCCGATTCTCTGGATGGTCATCTGGGGGAAGATGAATTTTCCCCATTGACCATTGGTGGTACCGATGTCGGCGAATTGAATACCCTTGGCGATGCTGCGGCGACCCTCGTTATTGGCCCTTCGTTAAATAAAGCGGCGGATAGCCTCAAAGAATTGACGGGCGTGCCGGATTTTCGATTTGCGCATTTAATCGGGCTGGAAGCGGTAGACCAGTTTCTGGCTGCTTTGCATGAGATATCCGGCGAACCAGTGCCCGCTAAGCTGGAGCGACAACGCGCCCAATTACAGGACGCAATGCTCGATGCGCATTTTATGCTGGGCATGGCGCGTGTGGCGATTGCAGCGGATCCGGACTTACTGCTTGCGCTGAGCGACTGGTTGTCCAGCATGGGCGCCGAGACAGTTGCCGCCGTAGCACCCAGCAATGCGCCATCGCTCAAGCGGGTCGCTGCCGCACAGGTCAAGATCGGCGATCTCGAGGATTTAGAATTATTGGCCAAAGCGCATCAGGCAGAAGTTTTGATCACCAATTCACACGGGGTGGAAACGTCGCTGCGCTTGGGCATCCCGCTACTACGGGCCGGTTTTCCGCAATACGATACCTTAGGTGGTTACCAAAAGACCTGGATTGGTTATCGCGGCACACGCCAGATTTGTTTCGATCTGGCCAATATTATGCTCACCCTGGAAAAGGGGGAGATTCACCCTTATCGCTCAATTTACGCACAGAAACCGGAATATCAGGAGGCCGAACAACATGCCCCTACAACGGCGACTCCAGCTGGTGGGTTGCAACACTGAGGACCAGTGGATGACAACTGCTTTAAAGGTTGCTTTTGCGACCAGTGATATGAAAACCGTCGACCAACATTTTGGCGCAGCAAAATCCTTTGCCGTGTATGCCGTCGATCAGGACAACGCCTGTGTGGTGGAGGCCAATCAATTCGGTCAACTGGCGATGGATGGTAATGAAGACAAGCTCGCAGCGAAAATACAAGCGCTCGAGGGATGCATTGCCGTGTATGCCCAGGCCATCGGTGGGTCGGCCATTACCCAATTGAAAAACAAAGGGATTCAGCCGGTCAAAGTGTCCCCGGGCGCGCAGATCTCTGATTTGGTTGAATCGCTGCAGGATGAGTTACGCCAGGGTCCGAGCAGTTGGCTGGCCAAAGCGATTGCCGCGACCATGCCCGCTAACCCTAAACGTTTCGATGAAATGGAAGCCGAGGGGTGGGAGGAGTAATCGCGCATGTTAGAGGAAACCGTCACAGTAGTTGCGGTACAGGGTGATTATCTGCTCGCTGAGTCGCAGACCCGCAGCAGTTGTTCTCACTGTGGTTCTGCAAGCAGTTGTTCAACGTCGGTTATTGCAAAATTATTTGGCGAAAAAAAGAACTTATTGCGTCTGCCCAATAGTCTCGAGGCACGCCAGGGTGATCGCGTGGTGATTGGAATACCCGATGATTTATTGGTGCGCGCATCGCTGTGGGCTTATCTGTTACCGCTGCTGAGCATGATTATTGCGACCTTGGTCGGTAACCAGATCGGAGCAGGGGACGGAGCGCAAGTACTGTTTGCTCTGGCTGGGTTGGCCGGGGGTTTTATATTGCAGCGCCGCTACACCCAGGGAGAAAAATCCAGACAACAGTTTGAACCCAAATTATTACGCATCGCCGGGATTGAACCGGTGAAGCTAGAAATGCCAAAACGTTACGGGAGCGTATCATGACTGAAGCCGCGTTATCGATTGCCGAAAACGATCCAGAACTCGAATCCGATTTTGCCAAAGAAATGGTCCGCCAAATGCGCGCCATTGATACTTATGGCACTTATGATGAGTGGTCGGTGGAGCAAATACTCGAGCCATTTATTCTTACCAAGGAGAAAAAACGCGAGATTCCGGTAATCGGTGATCCGGACGAAATTACCATGTCACGCGTAAAAGCTTATTACAACGCCTTGTCCGCTATGATCGAAAAAGAGTGTGGGCTGATGGCAGTGCCGATGATCAATCTGACTCACGAAGGGTTCGGACGTGCGCTGATTACTGTAGGCAAATTGATTGTGGTGGACAAGACGTTGCGGGATGTGCATCGCTTCGGTTTTCCAAGTTTGGCAAAAATGAAAGCAGAGACCGACAAACTGGTCTCCAAGGCTTTGGAAACCGTGCGGAAATATCCGGAGCCTGCGGGCGAATAACGATCCACCGGTTCGACCTCCCGCGGGTGGATATCAAGCGTTGCATAAATGCTGACAGGTGTTTACATCCTCACCATCCCTTCCACCGTTGAGGGCAAAGGGATAATAGCACTGCATTGTTTTTGAAAATCTGGAGTAAATCAATGACTGAAGAAGAATTGAAAGCCATGCACAAGGCCGTAAAAAAGGCCAAGCGCATTGCGAGCGAAAAAGCCAGTGAATTACATGATCTGGTTGAAGACCGCCTGCCTGCGGCCTATGAGGATATCCCGGCCGTGGCTCAGGCAACTTACGATGCCTGTCAGGCCTGGGCAGAAGCCAACGAGGCTTACAAGGCGGCTGAAGCGCAGATGACCGAGGAAAGTTGAGATGTCGATGATCACTGGACTGACGCGTGGGGGAGAAGCGTATATCCCCGAGTTTGTCGCGGACCTCAATCAGAATAATTGCATCGGTTGTGGACGTTGTTTCAAGGTCTGCCCCCGGGATGTGTTTGATTTGGTCGAACGAGAGGACGTGGAAGAATTATCCGCCGATGATGATTACGATGACGATGATTATGGCGATGATGACGATGGCGGATTTTCTGATGATACAGCCATGGTCATGAACCTGAAAAATGCGCTCGATTGTATTGGTTGTGGCGCCTGTGCGCGGATTTGTCCTAAAAAATGCTTTACCCATGAGCCTTTGACTGCGGCAGGATAGGAGTGTAACGATGCCAAAACCAGAAAAACACGTATTTGTCTGTGTACAAAACCGACCAGATGGACATCCCCGGCCTGCCTGCGCGCAACATGACAGCACGGCTGTGGCCGATGAATTTTTCCGCCAGCTGGAAAAGCGTCAGTTATTCAGCAAAGTTCAGGTGACCACCACAGGTTGTCTGGGCCCTTGCAGTGAAGGACCGACCGTGCTCGTCTATCCTGAAGGGGTCATGTATCGCAAGGTTACGCCCGCAGATGTGGGAGAAATCTTCGATACACACCTGGTGAATGATCAGCCCGTGGAACGTCTGCTGATGCCGACGATGTTTTGGGGATAACTAGCCGTGCAGGAGTCGCTAGTGGGGTCAGACAATCTTAGCCATTTCGTTCGTCACGAAGTGCAATTCGGCTTTGGGCTGAAACCCGAAGTGGATGCACATTTACAGCGTGCCGCCGCACAGGTCGCCACGCGTGCGACGTCGCTTGAAGAATTGACGGCTGCACGTCGCTGTGCACCGGACCAGCTTGAGGTGCTGGTGGCGTTGTATAAATTTCATTTTTATCAAGGCGACACAGAACTTGCCAAGGATCTCGTGTTTCAAACCCTCATCAAGGCGTCCAAGCAAGGCGGTTTCGCTTTCAACTGGGGAGAGTTGGGCCCAGACTCAGCGGCCTGGGAGGATCCTCGCAGTCCTGCGCGTATCTACCTTTATAGTCTGAAAGCACTGGCATTTATTCGCTTGCGCGAAGACGATCCAGTAGAGGCGGCGGAGCTGCTTGCTACGCTTAAACGCTTGGATCCGCAGGATGTCGTGGGAGCGGATGTCATTCGGGATCTACTCGAAGGAGTATGCAGCGATGACTGATGAGCATCTCTCTATTGAAGCGCGTTACCACGAAATCGAAGCGATTGCTCAAAAGGTGCTGGCGTGCCTGAAAGATGAAGTCGATAAACTGGGGTTTGCACCGGATGCAGTCGAATTGAAACAGCCAGATACAGCCTGCTATCGCCTCGCAAAAGATACGGCCAATGGGCAATATTCTTTAATTGGAGATTGGATAGACAGTCGCGGCATGCGTTTTGGCGGATTGTTTTTCCATGCCGATGGCAGTTTTTTTGTAGAACAGGATATCGTCAAGGCGCATCCCCGCAAAAAGCAATGGTTTGTCGAAGCCGTTAATGCCTGGGGCCGCGACGACACCATCAAGGCAGAAGCTCGCCTGATTCCAATGCCTGAATAATCAGGTGCCCGGGTTTTTTAGCTCCAGGGTGCCCCAGGCTGTTCAAAAACAACCTGTGAATGGCAGGGCCGCGCATCGCGCTATTAACCCGAGAATATGATTGCGCGGACCTCGCAGCCAGGGGCGATGGCCGCCCTATTAATTCAGGTGTATGAGACCTTTCTATGAACTATCGCGTGATTCTTTTTCATAAGCAGTCCACCAGCGCGCGCACACGTTTTTTGCGCCTGGCGAATGACAGCGTGTGTGCCTTCGATCCGATTCCGCCGCTGGCTGAAATCAGCGAAGCCAGCCCCGATCTCATGATCCATCCCACCGCCGTATTACACGAAGTCGAAACGCGCCTCGAATTACCCAAAGACAGTCTTGAAGCCGAGCCGGAATTTCAGTGTCGTGTGGAAGTGCCTGGGGAGCCGATTCAAATCCTGCTGGCGGGTATCACCACTATTGATCCGCCTTTTGAGGCGGCGGAAAAGGCGGGCGCGAGTTTCATCGATATTACTCAGGCACGCGGTCTGCCACCGATTGAGTTGCAAATGCTGCGCTCAGCCTATGAGGTGATCTTGGGCGGTTGAGCGAAAGCTGAAACCGGGTATGGCTGGTCAGAATCGAACACGATTCCGCCGCTCCCGAAGGGCCAGTCCACAAGCCGCGCTGGACGGCGTTGCGCTCGCTTGAATTGGCTACAACAGCCAGTCCTGCACTCGCGCGCCTACCGGCTGACCACTTTCCGGCTCGCTGTAGCCGCGAATATCGTGTTGACGAGGTACTAGGGCGGTAACTACCTCTCCTCGCTGGGCAAAGTCGTGGGTGCTATGTCAGTATTCCCAGGTCTTTGAAAGCCGATACCCGCTGCGATGTCTAGCCCTGTCATGGAATATTCAGTTGCAAATCGTGCACCGCGACCTCAGTCCGACCGGGCAGCACCGAGTCATGTGGCGATGCAGGCCTGCCAGTATGATACCGTCGTGCGTGCAATCGAATATTTGCGCGGTCACCGGAGCCAGTGTGCCAGTCTGGATGCATGGGCCGCAGCCATAGGGATGCGCAAAAATCAGCTGCAACAGGTCTTAGATACCTGGGTGGGCGGTTCTTTCAAGGGGGCTGCACCGCTGCTTTTCGCGTCTCGCCATTCGGCCGTATTGCCGCATTACCAGGAATCTGAGCGCGAAGATTCTTTCGATTGCTGCCGAAGCCCCGCAGCGAGGTCGCCCAGCGCGGTGATCACATCGGCCGAGAATCACGCGTTTGACAGTGGGATGAACCATGGCATCACCGCGACACCCTTTGGTGATGCGGTCATTGGCTGGACCGCGCGCGGTGTGTGTTTTTTGCAATTCTGTTTGACAGACTGCAGAGCCCGGCTAGCTGAGCTGCAAGCGCTCTGGCCACAGGCTCAGCATACCCGGCAGGATGCTGAGGCGGCTGAATGGGCGCGTAAAATTTTCAACCCTCGGGCCGATGCCAGCTCCATTCAACTCCTGATTCACGGAACAGCTTTTCAACGCGCGGTCTGGGCGGCATTGCTCACTACCGCGCCGGCTCAATTATTGTCTTATCGGCAACTGGCCGAATTGGCGGGTCGTCCGAACGCGCAACGTGCCGTAGGCAGCGCCATGGCCGCCAATAAAATTGCCTTTTTGATTCCTTGTCATCGGGTCATTAGGGAAACTGGGGAGCTCTCCAGTTATCGTTGGGGGAAATCACGTAAATGGGCCATGCAGATCTGGGAAGCCGCGCAGGTGGAGCAAGGTACCCTGTGTACCCTGCCGTGGTCAGGTTAATCTGGAATGAACGCGCTTACTGAACAATTGCGCCGCTATCAATGGCCGGTATGGTTTGTTGTGGCCGCGTTTGCGCTGCACCTTTTTCATTTGGGAGAAAAGTCGGTCTGGCTCGACGAGGCGTTGACCGCGTATCACAGCACATTTTCCGCCAAGGCGTTGTGGTCGACGCCTGTCGCCAATAAACCGCCGCTCTACTATGTGATCACCGCCTGGTTCTGGTCGCCGGGTGCATCGGCTTTTTGGTTACGCATGCCTGCCGCGATAATTGGAGCACTGACCGTTGGTGTAGCTTGGTTGATTGGAAATGCGTTGGCCCGTTCCCGCGGCGGACATTTACTCGCGTTGCTTGTGCTTGTGTGTGATGTCAACCTGCGATACAGCCAGGAGGCGCGCCATTATATTCTGCTTACTTTAGGTTGGGCGCTGCTATTATTGAGCCTGATTCGCCTCCTCAAAGAGGCCCCGATACGCAAGGTACCACGAGGCATCGATCTCCTCGGGCTGGGTTTGGGCGCCACCCTCATGCTCCACGCCCACCCGATTGCCATCCAATATCTGGCTGCGGCAGGACTGTCCTTTGGCCTCGCAGGATGGTTGACTGGCCAACGTCGTGCGCGGTTTTATCTTTACCCCCTGCTGGTATTGCTGGCTGCGAGTATCACGATATTGCCGTGGCTTCCGGTCGCATTGGCCAATGCCGGGGCCCAGTTCCAGTGGTTGCAGCAGCCCAGTCCGATGGTGGCATTGCGGGAGTTTGTGAGCGTGTTCGGCACGCGTAGCCTCGCCATGCTGGGAGGCGCTCAGTTCGCAATGGTAAGTAGCGTGGTGATGATGTTGCTCGCAACAGCCGGGCTGATCATTTTCGGCATACGGAAACATGGACCGCTAGCGGTGTTTTTACTCGGCTGTCTTATCCTACCGGCGTTGCTGGCGTGGTTGACCGGGTTTTATCAACCTGTGTATATGCTGCGTACCTTGACGCCCACTCATCTGCTGGCCATGACCGGGCTGGCGCTATTGATTATGGTGCTGCCGTCCCGTTGGCCACAATGGGCGGCGACCGCATTATTGGTCGGTATTTTAGCGGTTAGTTCACTGTATTATTTAAGATCCTATCAAAAGGAGGATTGGCGAGGACTCACCGAGTATGTCGCAGAGCACAGTCAGCCAGCTGATATGTTATTGCTGTGTGAACGCGATCTGTACTGGCCTTTGTGGTTTTATTTGCAGCGTAACCTGCCGCCTGTAGTCGATATTAATCCCAGACGACAGCGCGTAATGATCAAACTGGCGGCCGATGCGCCACGCCAGTCTTTTCATACCGCGCCGTTACTGGGGCCACCACCCAGTATTTGGGTGATCGACCGCTATGGCCACTGCCCTGGCCAACTGCAACAGATTCTGATGGCCTTTACTGGGTTGGTGTATTATCCCGGGCCCTCTTGGCGAGGCTATGCATTGACGATGACACCCTATTCGATTATTCCGGCAATAAAATAGCTCGTGTTTTGCTGTAACGTGCTGGTCTGCGGCAAGGCAACCGTCGCTGGAGTTATGCCACAGTAAAACTGGCTTACACAGTCTGCTGGTCACTGGAATAATCACTCTCTGCGCGGCGTGCTTTGATCCAGTACTGACCGGATGCTCTGAACTCGAGCTGTTTAGTCGCCCGGTTCATAAAATCGGAGGTAATTACTCGGCTCCAAGGTGCGAACTCAGCACCGCAAGCATTTGCTCCAGAGTCAATTCCTCGAAACGTTCAAAATAAGGTGTTTGACCCTCAGTCTCGGGAAATTCCAGGTCAACGGCGTAGCGGTCATCCGCTTGCCCGTAGCAGAATATATAGGCGCTGAGCGAGGGGTTGCCTGCCTGACAGATGCGTACAGCGCGTTCATCGAGCATGTTAGGCTCGGGAAGCATCCACTGGTCCGGATTGAGTGTTTCATTCAAACGCAGCAGTAATACGCGAAGGGTGGGGTTTTTTTTAAGGCGCCAGATATTCATGCGATAAGGTCAGCGTGATTGAAGAAAATGACCGTGATAAAGCCTCATTTTAACAAAAGCAGGGAAGGGAGAAAATTATTGCAGGGGTTATCATTCGGGGTGGTAGTGGTAAGATAATCCATAGTAAAGCCACATGCAGTAGAGTTCCGGGCAGTCGGACACAAGGCAGGCCAAGCGATGCATAGCCATTTGTTACGACTCCGCGAGTTGTCAAAATATGAAGTCACTGTCCAGATTGCCCCAGAAATACATCAGATCGAGGCGAACCATGTGGATTTGCCCATGTCAATGACCATTTTTAACAGGTTGTTGAAAAGCACTCAGCTGGCACGATCCAGCGTTAATTGTGGCTTAAAAATGCTCATCTACTGCGTGTACACTGCGCTTTTTCTCCAGATTTTGCCTTGTCTCGCACTCACCTGAGAGTTTTTCAACAGCCTGTTAAACGCAAAGCGGGTGCAGGTCCGAGATGGGCTGAACAGTGACAGCCATTTTTAGGAAGCTCTGTTTCATGCTGGGGCGCTCTGATTGAGGCTTTGCGATTGACCCTAAAAACCTCAGTTGGATCACAAAAGTCCACGCAAGCTCTTGGTGCACCTGGCAAATCAGAAAAACCTCTCATCACCAATAAGGTGACCACGAGT
>JANTGD010000086.1 GCA_024763135.1 Thiotrichales bacterium
ACCATAGGACCACTATGATTCATAAAAACAAAACCACATCTAACCCCTTGATGACTCACTGATACAGACAGTTTGGGCTTGGCGGTGTACTAGTGGGGAAGCGCGATCGTTACGGTATATTGTCGAGTTCCTCATCCCGGCCATCCGGGATAAGGTCTTCTTTCGAGACCCCCATCATCAGCGCAGCATTGCTTGCAACATAAATGGATGAATAGGTGCCGACCACGACACCCACGATCAGCGCAATGGCAAACGAGTGAATCACTTCCCCACCCAGAAAATACAATGCCACCAGCACCAATAGCGTGGTCAATGAGGTAACCAGGGTGCGTGAGAGTGTTTGGTTGATCGAGATGTTCATGATCTCCTCGGCGGTACCCTTCCGTATACGCCGAAAGTTTTCCCGAATCCGGTCGAAGACCACAATGGTGTCATTGAGGGAATAACCAATCACCGCCAGGACCGCCGCCAGCACGGTCAGATCGAATTCGATTTGGGTCAACGCGAAAAAGCCCACCGTAATTACGACATCGTGAACCAGCGCAATCACGGCACTGAAGGAAAATCGGTACTCGAAGCGGAAAGCGACATAGATCAAAATACCGAACAAGGCGTAGATCATGGCCAACCCTCCATCTTCGCGGAGTTCTTCACCGATTTGGGGGCCGACAAATTCCACCCGGCGCATTTCGATTTTTCCATCGCTGGCGTGACTCAATATGCCTAGAATATCGTTACTCAGCGTGGCCTTGTCCCCCTCACCCGCATGCGGCGCGAGGCGGATCAAGACTTCTTCGGATGAGCCAAAATATTGCACAATGGCCTCACCAAACCCTCCCTTGGCCAAATCCGCGCGAATTTGCTCCAAATCAGCAGGTTGGTGATAACCAACCTCGATAATCGTTCCGCCCGTAAAATCCAGCCCGAAATTGAGTCCGCGTAAAAAGATTACGAATAATGCTGAAAGCACAAGCACGCTGGAAAGTATTGCCGCAAGCTTGCGCTTGCCCATAAAATCGATGACTGTCTTCATAGGATCAGATGGCCAGCTTTTGTAAGCGTGGCTTGCCTCCATAGATCAGATTGACGATGCCGCGGGTGACAAAGATCGCGGTAAACATCGAAGAGATGATGCCGAGACTCAAGGTAACGGCGAAGCCCTTGATTGGTCCTGTACCAAAGGTAAATAGCACCAATGCCGCAATCAGCGTCGTGATATTGGCATCGAGAATCGTGGAGAACGCTTGATCGTAGCCGGCTGTGATACTTGCCTGGGGTGAATTACCGTTTTTCAATTCTTCCCGAATCCGTTCAAAAATCAACACATTGGCATCCACAGCCATACCCACAGTCAACACGATACCCGCGATACCGGGCAGTGTCAGTGTGGCCTGCAGCATCGATAGCAACGCAACAATAAAGACCAGATTCAACGCAAGCGCCACGTCCGCGACCAAGCCAAATACTTTGTAGTAGATGGCCATGAACAGCATGACTAAAACAAATCCAATGGTGACCGAAGTGAAACCCCGTTCAATATTGGCTTTACCCAGGCTGGGGCCGACCGTCCGTTCCTCAACGAATTGCATGGGGGCGGCCAGTGCGCCGGCGCGTAACAGAAGTGCGAGGTCGCGTGCTTCACGGGTGTTGTCGAGTCCGGTGATCTGAAATCGCTTACTGAGCTGTTCCTGAATCCGCGCGACATTGATGACTTCCTCGACTTTGCGCCCATCGGGTTTGGTCTCAATGTACACCACGGCCATGAGTTTTTTGACATTCTCTGCCGTGGCTTTGCTAAACAGCCGGGCACCCTTGCCATCGAGGGTAATAAACACAGCAGGACCACCATTTTGAGAGTCGATACCCGACGCGGCATCGGTGATGTACTCACCGGTCAGCATCACACGACGTTTGAGCAATATGGGTTGACCATTGCGTTCACGGTATAAGCGATCGCCCGGCGGAACCCGGCCGCTCTGTTGCGCTGCAAAAGGGTCCGCCTGTTCATCGACCATGCGAAATTCCAAGGTTGCCGTGGCACCGAGTATCTTCTTTGCGCGCGCGGTGTCCTGCACGCCCGGAAGTTGCACCACGATCCGGTCCATGCCCTGCTGCTGGATGATGGGTTCGGCTACACCGAGTTCATTGACACGTTTGCGTAACGACGTAATGTTCTGCTTGAGTGCAAAACGCTTGATTTCGTTGATGGCAGTCTCTTTCAAATGCGCTTTGATCAGAGGCGTGTCTCCCTCGTCAGCGCTTTCAATTACCATATCCATGCGAAATTCTTTTTCCAGAGCGGCAAGCCCCTTGTCGCGATCTTCCGCATTCCGAAATTTTACGCTCAGTTCATTGTTATGACTGCGCACCCCAAGGTAGCGAATTTTCGCATCGCGCAGCGTATTACGAAAATCGACCTGATAGCGTTCGATCGCTTTTGCAACCGCCGCTTGCATATCCACTTCGAGAAGAAAATGCACGCCCCCACGCAGATCCAGCCCAAGATTCATAGGCTGCGCGTTGAGACTCCTGAGCCAGTTCGGCGTGGCTGGGGCGAGATTGAGCGCCGCGATATAGCGTGACCCAAGCGCTTCCTGTACCAGACTAAAAGCAGCCAATTGGGTATCAGGGTCGAGAAAACGGATGAGCAGTTTCTCATCTTCCAACTCGATCGATTTATAGGCCAGCGACTTCTGCTTGAGTAACCTCTCGATCTGCTGCTGATCTTCGCGTGTCAGTACCTGATGACCTGACGAAGTCAATTGCAGCGCTGGATCCTCGGGAAACAGATTCGGCAACGCATACAACAAGCCCACCAATGTCGTCACAACGATGAGCACATACTTCCAAAGTGGATAGCGGTTCATGGTTTGGGCGATCCTTTATTTGTTTTTCATCGTTCCCTTTGGCATGACCGCGGCAATCGCCTGGCGCTGAACCTGAATCTCGGTACCTTCGGCGATCTGGAGTGTGATGAAATTTTCATCCAATGCGGAGATTTTGCCCAGCAGGCCACCATTGGTGACGACCTCGTCACCTTTGCGCAAACCTGAAAGTAGCGCTTTATGTTCTTTAGCTCGTTTGCTTTGCGGGCGAATGATCATGAAATACATAATGCCGAAGAAAATCGCGATCATGATCAAAAATTCGATGCCGCCTCCCGGAGGAGGCGCGGCTTCGGCGTACGCGTTATTGATAAAGAAACTCATGGGTTACCTCTTTTAGTTACAATTCTCGGATGGGTTGCGAGTGATACGCCACCGGGAAGGCGGCGTATTATGCCACAGTCCCCGCAGATTGAGCGCGTTGTGTATAAAAACCCTGCAGCATCTCCTCGAAACGATTGGCAGCGATCGCTTCTCTGATGTCGTGCATGAGCTCTTGGTAGTAGTACAGATTGTGGATGGTATTGAGCCGGGCACCCAGAATTTCTCCACATTTGTCTAAATGTCGCAGGTAGGCCCGGCTGTAATGCTGGCAGGTATAACAGCCACAGTGCTCGTCGATAGGCCGGGTATCTGTCTTATAACGTGCATTGCGAATTTTTAGCAGTCCCTCGTGCGTGTAGAGAAAGCCTGTGCGGGCATTGCGCGTTGGAATGACGCAATCAAACATATCCACGCCCCGACGTACTGCCTCGACGATATCTTCTGGCTTACCAACCCCCATAAGATAACGAGGATGAAATTCGGGGAGGTGTGGCAGCGTCACATCGAGAACTTGTTCGCGTTCTTCCTTGGGTTCGCCCACTGATAACCCGCCAATCGCATAGCCATCGAAGCCGATATCCACGAGCGCCTGGGCAGAGTCCACCCTAAGATCCTCGTACATGCCACCCTGGACAATACCAAAGAGTGCGCTCTGGTGCTCGGCATGAGCCTCACGGCTGCGCTGGGCCCAGCGCATTGATAGGGCCATGGATTGTGCAGCCTCCTGATGGCTCGCGGGCCATGGAGTGCATTCATCGAAGTTCATGACAATATCGGCACCAAGCGCGTGTTGTACGGCAATCGAGCGTTCCGGGGTCAGTTCGATTTTTGCGCCATCGATAGGAGATTGGAAAAAAACACCTTGTTCAGTGATTTTGCGCATTTGTGCCAGGCTGAAGACCTGGAAACCACCGGAATCCGTGAGTATGGGGCGATCCCAGTGCATAAAATCATGTAAATCTCCATGCAGGCGAATGATCTCGGTACCCGGCCGTAACATCAAGTGGAAAGTGTTGCCAAGTATGATCTCTGCACCGATGTCCACCAGTTCTTCGGGTGTCATGGCCTTGACGGTGCCATAGGTGCCGACCGGCATGAACGCGGGCGTCTCGACACTGCCACGCTCAAACTCGAGCCGTCCTCGGCGGGCCCCGCCGTCTGCATTGAGTAGTTCGAATCTCATGCGTTCTCCTGGCGTTCCAGCCACATCGCATCACCATAACTGAAAAATCGATACCCTTGCGCCACGGCATGGGCATAAGCCTGCATAACTGACTGGTATCCACCAAATGCGGCCACGAGCATCAGTAGCGTGGACTGTGGCAGATGGAAGTTGGTTATCAAAGCATCCACAACCCGAAAGCGAAACCCCGGTGTGATGAACAGCTGGGTCTCACCCCGATAGGGTTGCAAGCGGCCCTTTTGGGCCGCAGTTTCGAGGCTGCGAACGGTTGTCGTACCCACGGCCACGATCCGTCCACCTGCGCGTTGGGTTTGCGCGATCTGTTCACAACAGGTTTCGTTTACTTCCAGCCATTCGGCGTGCATGCGGTGTTCCGCGAGATTGCCAACCCGAACCGGTTGGAAGGTCCCTGCACCCACGTGTAGCGTTACTTCGGCAAAGCCGACACCTTGCTGTTGGAGGCGTTCGATCAAGGGTGCATCGAAATGCAGCCCGGCCGTGGGCGCTGCCACAGCGCCGGGAATTCGCCCATAGACTGTCTGATAACGGGCTTTATCGAGCGCGGTGTCTGGCCGGTCGATATAAGGTGGTAAAGGCATATGGCCCTGTGTCGCCAGCAGTTCAGTCCAGTTTGAGGTGGTACTGCGCAGCACAAACAAGGCATCGCGCCGTTCCAGCATTTCAACAACCTGCCCATTTTCCAAAATTAGCAGACTGCCTGGTTTAGGCGCCTTGCTGGCACGCACATGTGCCAGGGCCAGCGGGGTGTCGAGTAGACGCTCGATCAGGATCTCGACTCGTCCGCCGCTGGCTTTGTGGGCAAACAAGCGCGCAGGCAGTACGCGGGTATTGTTCCATACCAATAGATCTCCCGGTTGCAACAAGGACGGAAGTTCTGAAAACTGCGCATCGCTGCACTGACCCGTCGCGGGTAGAACCAGGAGCCTGCTTTGGCTCCGTTCCGCCAGTGGCGACTGGGCAATTAGCGCTTCGGGCAAATGGTAGTCGAAATCACTCGTTTGCATGGCGGCGCGATAGTAACAACTTGACTCGGGAGTTGCGAACTTTGCGGTTCGACCGCCGACACAGCAGTAAATTTGTAACCATTCATGGTTTTCCGTTAGAATCGGCGCCCTCTCCCCTGCCGGGGTGGCGAAATTGGTAGACGCAGTGGATTCAAAATCCACCGGTGGCAACACTGTGTCGGTTCGAGTCCGACCCCCGGCACCACTTTTCTATTTGTCACTGCTGATCTCTTGCTTTGCAATTGCACTCAGGCCTGAGTGCTTATGGCAGCGTAACCGCAGTATGGTATCGCACCCGCAAGAAAAAACGCGAAATCTATCGACCAGCACCTGTACTGAGATGTCCCAAAATTTTCTTATAATCATTCGGTTATACGCAATTGGCGATTAGTTATCCGGAGTGTGACGCAGCTGGATCCTTCGCCGCTCAGGATTTGCTTTAATGTGCAAGCAGCTGGCTGAATATTGAAAGGTGACTGCAGGGTCCTGAGCTTTGACCCATTTTCCCGACTCAAACCACGCATCGCCGTGACGCCTTCTATGCTCGCACAGCGCATCGTCGGAATTCTCCATGGCAACGCAATGAACCAAAACAAAAAGTAACTACTCAGCGAGTAGATAATTTCAGAGGTAACTGCTCAGATTGCCCCTGAACTAGGTCAGGTCAAGGCGTAAAATGTGAGTTTACCAGTGTAAATGACCATTTTTTAACGCAGAAATAGCGTAGTTCAGGGGTGAGCTGAGTAGTTACAACAAAAGGAAGAAGAATGCAGCAACAAATTTTTACTGGGATGTACCATGCTTTTATCGCACGTTGAGCGGCGATCTGGTTCAATGTTGATCGAGCATGCCAAACAAAGAACAGGGCAACAGCCGTTGCCGAGACCTCTGGCCATTTCTGTGCACACCCGTTTTCAGGCTGGCCAGGGTGCAATGGCGCCGAAAATGCCTCATTGGCAGGCTTCTCTGTTTCCAAGGTGACTGAGTTCAGCTAAGCCATGCAAAGACTTTCGCGCAGATCGCAGATTCACATCTCGCAAAATCCGGTGTCGCTGATTGCGCGCATTCTGGATTCGCTCGTTATTGGGATTGCCCTGTATTTGGCGGTAATGCTGTCCGGTACGGTGGAAGGTGGATGGGATCGTGTACACGCGTTCTATGCCATCCTCGCCATTTTATTCATGCAGTTTTTCTCTGAATTCTTTCATGTGTATCAGAGCTGGCGCATCGGTAATACGTTCAGCTCTCGTTTACGCATGGTGGGTATTGCATCTATTGCCTGGCTCTTCACGGGCCTATCTCTACTTCTGATTGCGGTGATATTCGATCAGTCCCCTGAACGCCTGGACTGGGTACTGGCCGGTCATTGGTTCGGCTATGCGATCGTGGGTTTTGCATTGGTTCGTTTGATTTTCAATTCGGTCGTACGTTTCCTTCGTAGCCATGGCATCAACAGACGCCGCGTCGCGATTGCCGGTGGGGGGCCGATCGGCCAGTACGTCAAAGAACAATTGCAGGATAATCCCTGGGTCGGATATGAGCTGGTAGGTATTTACGATGATCGATCACAGCAAGAGTTTCAAAACGCGCGCCATGCCAACCGCCGTAAGCGTGAGGTTGTAGGAGATCTGAAAACCGGAATAAAGGTCAACGGTCGTTTCAAAGACCTGTATGAAGATGCACTGGCACAAAAAATCGATGCGGTATTCATCGCCATGCCCATGCGTGCGGAATACAAAATTCTCGAGATCAGCCGCCAGTTGTCCTATTCCATGACGGCAGTCTACGTGGTGCCTGACTTTTATTCTATCGAGACGCATTTTACCCATCTGGTCGATATCAATGGCATGCCGGCGGTCAGCGTTTACGAAAACCCGGTGTCGGGTTTGCGTGGTGTGGTCAAGCGCACTGAGGACATCGTGCTGTCGCTGATCATTCTATCCATTATTATTGTCCCAATGGCATTGATTGCCTTGGGCGTCAAACTCACGTCCAAAGGTCCGATCTTGTTTCGCCAAACCCGTTATGGGTTAGATGGTAAGCCGATTAAGGTGTGGAAATTTCGTAGTATGCGAGTCATGGAAGATGGCGCAGTTGTCCGCCAAGCGGTTAGAGACGATCCCAGGATTACGCCATTTGGTCGCTTTATTCGACGAACCTCGTTGGATGAATTGCCCCAATTTTTCAATGTCTTGCAAGGCACTATGTCGATTGTCGGTCCACGTCCTCACGCAATTGCGCACAATGAAGCCTATCGCAATATGATCCGGGGTTACATGCTCAGGCATAAAACCAAGCCGGGCATTACGGGCTGGGCTCAGGTCAATGGCTATCGTGGTGAGACCGATAGCCTGGAAAAGATGCAGGGACGTCTGATCTACGATATCGATTATATCCGTCGCTGGTCGATACTTCTGGATATCAAGATTATTGCGATGACTATTTTCAAGGGATTTACCGGCAAAAATGTCTATTGATAGCCGGAATCTATTGCATAGGGTAAGGCGCGATCGTGACGATCGAAACAATAATGACAAAAAGACTGGTGAGCATAGAGCCCGACGATCAACTCTCGCTGGTCAAATACCTGTTCGAAAAAACCGGTTTCCATCACCTGCTCGTGGTCGAAGACGAGCAATTATTAGGCATTATTTCAGACCGTGATCTGCTCCGGCATATTAGCCCAAATATTGGTGCGCTCACAGAAACAGCACGGGATCGCGCTACGCTGAATATCCGCGCGCATCAGGTAATGACGCGAAAACCCATTACCCTCGGTCCGCAGAACAGTGTTTATGACGCTGTGCATCTGTTCAATACCAAGAATATTTCCTGTATTCCCGTCGTAGCAGCGCGCCTGCAACCCATCGGAATCGTGACCTGGCGCGATATTATGCAAGTTATTGAGCAACGCCATAATGACAACCCGTTAACCTAAAAACCTCAGTTGGGCGCAAAAAAGACGCGTAAGATATTGTTGTGGATGGTGAATCGGAAAAACTCGTGGTCACCTTATTGGTGATGAGAGGTTTTTCTGATTTGCCATGCGCACCAAGAGCTTGCGTGGACTTTTGTGATCCAACTGAGGTTTTTAGGGTTAAGGAAACTCTGATTAATTTAGAGTTTCTGCGGCACATGGATGTGTCGTCATTTTCGATGACTGATAAGTCATTGAAAATGGAGGAAAAGATAAAATCGTATTTTATCTTTTCCGTGCTCTGATTATTCATGGATGAATTACTCAGAGCCCCTTTAATCACAGGCAGATAGTCAGGCAACTGTTCGAGAATAGTGGGCTGAGAAAAAACAACCCTTTGCTTTGGATGGGTCTCAGTCGCTGAAACACTTCGCTCAATCGCACCTGCCTTGTGTTTCATTGCATCGAAAATATGGGATACATCTGAGCTATTGTCAACGGATTAAACGGTAACAAGGCCGATAGTGTTTGCTTTCTAGCTTCATGCGCTTCTCTTTAACAAAAGCGTGCAGCAGTTGGTCCAACTGATCCATTATGGCCTGGTCCCCGGAAATTTCATACAGCCCATAGCGTTCGATCGCGGTAATCCCTTCTTCCTTGACATTGCCGGCTACCAGCCCCGAGAAAGCGCGTCTTAGATTCGCTGCCAGTACATGCGCGGGCTGGTCTTTATGTAAGGCCAGGTTATGCATGTTTTCATGGGTGGGTTTAAAGGGCTGTTGAAATTCATGATCGATTTTCAAGCGCCAATTGAAATAATAGGCATCATCGGTTTGTTTGCGATACGCCTTGACTGCGGCAATACCCTGTTTCAGTTTTTGGGCCACCGCTTGAGGATTGTCGATCAGAATTTCATAACGATGCGTCGCGGCTCTTCCCAAAGTATTTTCAATAAACGCATTGATGAGTTCGAAGTAGCCAGCCGCATTTTTTGGACCTGTAAAAATTACTGGAAATGGGAGATCTGCATTGTCTGGATGAAGCAATATGCCCAGCAGATACAAGATTTCCTCAGCGGTACCCACGCCACCGGGAAACACCACGATGCCATGTGCCAGACGCAAAAATGCTTCCAAGCGCTTTTCAATATCCGGCATGATGACCAATTCATTGACAATGGGATTGGGCGATTCGGCCGCAATGATTCCGGGTTCGGTCACGCCCAGGTACATGCCGCTTTGAATGCGTTGCTTCGCATGTCCGATCGTAGCGCCTTTCATGGGCCCTTTCATGGCGCCGGGACCGCAGCCGGTGCAGATATCGAGCCCTCGCAAACCAGCTTGGTAACCGACAAGCTTGGTGTAATCGTATTCGCCGCGTGAAATTGCGTGTCCACCCCAGCATACGACCAAGCGTGGGTCCTCGGTGGCGCGCAGAATACCTGCATTTCGCAGAATGTGAAACACCGCATCGGTGACACCCTCAGAGGTATTAAGATCAATACGTTTGTTGTTTGTAATCTCATCGTTGACATAGACGATATCTCTAAGCACTGCGAACAAATGCTCGTTAATACCGAGGATCATGCGACCGTCGACGAAAGCACTCGCGGGCGCCCCCTCGAGTTTGAGCTTAATACCGCGCTCATTCTCAATCACTGAGATTTCAAAACTGCGATAACGCTCCAAAAGCTTTTTGCCGTCGTCTGTTTTGTTGTCACTGTTGAGCACAGCCAGCGAGCAATTTCTGAAAAGCCTGTGTAAACCGCCTTGCGAGGTATCCTGCAGTCTATTGACCTCGGAACGTGAAAGAATATCCAGGTGGCTTTTGGGCGCGATCAGCGCATCAATGGTATTTTGTTGCATTGGATAAATGCCTGTGGTGAGTATGGGATAGAGAGATTAACCGGGCGCATAAACACAGTCGCTTACGGAGATAATCCTAAGGTGCCGAGATAGTTTCTACTCAATGGGATTGTCTCACTAAGCCTGCATTTTGCCACTGAGCAGGTTTCGCCCAACATACCCCGGACAATCGCCCTGGCCCGAGTCCGATGCCGGATTATCAACGCTATTGACGATAATAGTCGCTCGGCAACTAATAATCTTTGTAACTACTCTGCGTGTTTAGATTTTGGTTCATATTAAGGCATTTTCGTACGGAGAATGTGAGCATAGAGTTAATAATTGACCATTCGAGTACGAAAATAACGCCGAGATGGGGCAAAACATGAATACGCTGAGTCGTTGCCAATCTTTTTCCTTAATTGACCGCTAGCTTGTTATGCTGTAACGACTCAGCAAGTTGTCAAAACATGAAGTGCTAACCCGGCACCATACTATGGAACTATGGAAGCTCTGATCAATTCGTAATACGGCATCTTGCGGCGCGAAATCGCCCAATGTCGTGTTCAGCTGTGCTGAGCGCGTTTGCGACAAGGCGTCGACACGCCACTGTAGCCGTCCTACGGCAAGCTTCGACAACGCAGTCCGCGGATGCGCACAGCACGGCCTGTCTTCAATAATCAATCGCTTAGCAGGCTGTTGAAAAACTCTCAGGTGAGTGCGAGACAAGGCAAAATCTGGAGAAAAAGCGCAGTTTACACGCAGTAAATGAGCATTTTGAGCC
>JANTGD010000087.1 GCA_024763135.1 Thiotrichales bacterium
GAACGTAGCGGATTTCGGGCGCAGTGAATCGAGTGGTTGCCGGTCGCACCTGCTTAATTTGCAGGTGATATTTTTGTAGCCCGGATGGAGCCTGAGTAATCCGGGAAAATCGGAGCTGCGTTCAGTTCATCCCGGATTTCGCTGCGCTGCATCCAGGCTACTGCACTCAGGCGCAACGTCCATGTAGACATCGACTTTACGTGCTTTACGTATCCGCCGGTCATCAGGCCCTAGTCCATTGCAGCACCACAACATCCACAGACAGAGCGTTCAGCGGGCTGAGCGCGCTCAATCTGGCTACGGTGCTACTACGGGAGCCGGGCTGAGGCAGTCGCGCACGTCACTGGTGCGATTTGCCCGGTCTGTGTGCAGTGAACGCTGTCTTCATACTTAGTGTTACACATAAACTATCATCTATATCCAATTGATAATAATGTATTTAATTCGAATTAAATGCTTTTGGTATCGTCTTTGCTTTGTCAGTATTACCGTTTAATAAAATCGTAATATCGAGGAGCTTTCTATGACCCGTGGATTGAAACAATGGCTGTTGGGAATCGCCGCCCTACTCGTTTTGAGCAGCCCACTACAGGCAGCAGAGCCGTTGCGGATTGGTTACAGCGACTGGCCTGGCTGGGTAGCCTGGGAGGTCGCCGTGGATAAAGATTGGTTTAAAGAAGCTGGTGTGGATGTACAGTTTGAGTGGTTCGATTACGTAGCCTCTATGGACGCCTTTGCGGCCGGTAAGTTAGATGCCGTTTCAATGACCAATGGCGATACATTGGTCACGGGCGCAACCGGTGCCAAGGGAATCATGTTTCTGCTCAACGACTACAGTAATGGCAACGATATGGTCGTCGCCAAACCAGGCATTAAATCGGTTAAAGACCTGAAAGGCAAAAAAATTGGAGTGGAAATCGGCTTTGTCAGCCACCTGCTGTTGCTCAGCGCTCTAGAAGACAATGGCCTGACCGAAGCCGATGTCGAACTGGTCAACGTTCCTACCAACGAGACCCCACAAGTACTGGCGTCCGGGCAAGTCGATGCCATTGTCGCCTGGCAGCCCAACTCGGGGCAGGCATTGAAACTCCTACCCGGCGCTAAGGCGGTATACACCAGCGCCGACAAACCCGGCCTAATCTACGATGTGTTGGCGGCTTCGCCCGAGAGCTATGCTGCGCGCAAAGACGACTATCGGAAATTACTCAAGGTTTGGTATCGCGTGGTGGACTACATCCAGGATCCAAAAACCCATGCAGATGCGGTAAAAATTATGGCCTCACGCGTGGGACTAAAGCCAAAGGAGTATGAATACTTTATCAAGGGCACTAAAATCCTTACGCTCAAAGAAGCAAAACAGCACTTTAAAAAGGGTTCCGGTTTTGAATCGCTGTATGGTTCGACCAAGATCGCCGACGATTTCAACGTGGCGAATAAGGTATATGACAAACCCCAGGATGTGGATGCGTATATCGACCCCAGCTTGACCGACGAACTTTAGGTTTTGCGCAGTCCTTATGACACGCACGCACTGGTTCGCGGTCCGCAAGGAACTACCTCATCGCTCCCGGCTTTGGTTGGGGGTGATGAGCTTCTTGCTGCCTTTGGCAATTTGGAGCCTGGTCAGCTATGTGCCGTTTGTCTGGCATCCCAAGATGGAAATCATCGATCCTGGCGACGTGAGCTATTTCAGACCAGGCATGTTGGTCGATCGCAAGGTTTTCGCTAAAGAATCGGCAGCGCTGCAGAATACTGGCGGCGCCCTCCCCCAGGGCAAGCGTGCCAATCCAATTTATCTACCAGCGCCGCACGCAGTTGCCAAGGCTTTTTTCACCGCGTTTACCACCCCGCCAAAGCGACGCAACGAACCCTGGCTGCATGAGAGTCTGTGGCAAAGTATTCAAGTGATATTTTGGGGATTTTTTCTGTCTTCGCTAATTGGCGTACCGCTGGGTATTCTGGCGGGTACCTACGATGTCTTTTCGCGACTGTTCGAACCGTTTATCGAATTTTTTCGTTATCTGCCCGCGCCCGCGTTTGGTGCGCTGGCGGTAGCTATTCTCGGCATTCACGATGCGCCAAAGATTGCGATTATATTTATTGGTACGTTTTTTCAACAAGTTCTGGTGATTTCCAATACCACACGACAACTCGACCCTGCGTTACTCGAAGCGGCCATGACATTGGGCGCTAAACGTTTTTCGCTATTGTTCAAGGTGGTGATTCCGGGAGTGATTCAACAGCTGTACCGGGACCAACGGATACTGCTTGGCTGGGCGTGGACCTACCTGATCGTTGCCGAGCTCATTGGCAGCAGCTCGGGCATCACTTGGTTTATTACCCAACAGGCCCGTTACAAAAATTTCGACAATGTATATGCTGCCATTATGATGATTGGCATTATCGGCATCACCACGGACTTGCTGCTCGCCCGGCTTGGACGCAGGATTTTCCCCTGGCAGCGTCAACCGGCCCAGGTTTAAGGCCATCCCCGGAACCGCGTTATGACCCAACTGCAACTTCCCAGCTATCTCGATCAACCCCCTGCCGTCAAAGACCGTTTTACGCGGCTAAAGCAGCGCCCCGTAATCCTGAAAGTCGATGCGCTGGGCAAACAATTCGACACACCACAGGGTCCCACAACAGCGCTGCAGGATATTCATTTTCAAACCCACCGACGTGAGTTTCTGTGTGTCATTGGTCCTTCGGGTTGTGGAAAATCCACACTTATTCGTATCCTTGCCGGATTAGAAACGTACTCAAGCGGTCAGGTGCTGCTCGACGGCCAGGCGGTCAATGGGCCGGGCTCCGATCGTGGGATGGTCTTTCAAGGCTATACCCTGTTCCCTTGGCTGACGGTGAAAAAAAACGTCATGTTTGGGCTGGAACGCGCAGGCAAGGGACGTACGGCCGCAGAAGAAGTCGCGCGGGAATGGATCAATTTGGTGGGTCTCGAAAAATTCGAAGACAGCTATCCCCATCAGCTCTCAGGCGGCATGAAACAACGCGTCGCAATTGCCCGCGCATTGGCGACTCAACCACGCATTCTGCTCATGGACGAACCCTTTGGCGCACTGGATGCACAAACCCGCGCCCGCATGCAGGCTTATCTGCTGGAAATTTGGAAAAATATCGACATTACGATTGTATTTATTACTCACGATCTGGATGAGGCAATCTATCTCGCCGACCGGATCCTGGTGCTCAAAGCGCACCCCGGAGAAGTCCAGGAGTTGATCGAAGTACCTGTTCCGCAACCCCGCACGGTCGAGCAGTTTCTCAGCCCCGAATTTCTCGCCACCAAAAAACGCCTGGAAACATTAATTCACCCTAATCGGGACACGCACGAAAATGTTGGAGAACAACTCCATATGGTGCGTATGGTGCCCCTGGACGACTCCGTTAGCAGTATTTTCTAATGACACAAGACACGACAACGTCACTGGCAGGCCACGAGCAGCGCACTCGCGCCCGCAAGGCTGGTGTGAGCCGCATTAGTATTTCTTTACCCGAATGTCTGCTGGAACAACTCGATAGCATGGTTGCCGCACGCGGTTTTGAGAGCCGCTCTCAGGCCATCAATGAAATGATCAATCAACAGCTGGCCGAGCACAAACAAAAGCTGGGTAACGAAATCATGGCGGGTACCATTAATCTGGTCTACGAGCATTCGACACCCGGACTACGGCAACAGTTGACTGACCTGCAGTATTACTACCTTGATGAAGTGATCAGTTCCCTCAATGTCAATTTGATGCAGGCGCAAACACTGGAGGTCATTCTGGTGCAGGGCCCGGCCGAAAAACTCAAGATGATCGCCGATAAAATGATTGCCTGTCGCGGTGTGATCTCCGGAAAATTACTGGTTTCCACCGCTATTCTGCCCCCGGTTCATCCGCTGCCTCAGGACTAAATATAAGGAGTCGAAACGATGACACTGCCACACACCCCCCCTGCCCCTGGCACACTGCTTTACGAAGACACACTGCAACCGGCCTGCCACTGGTCGTTGCGCATGCGACGCGGTACTTCATTGCGGCTTGTCGATGTCGAAGGTGGTGCGAATCTGGGCATGCTGCTGTACAACCCAGAAAATCTGCTCGAGCGTTATAACGCGCCCGACACCCTCAAATGCCAGCACACCTTTAAACTGACAACCGGACACTGCCTGTATTCCGACATGGGACGTATTTTCTGCTCCATTGTGACAGACAGTGTCGGCTGGCATGAAACTGTCTGTGGAAATACCACACAGGAACGGGTAGCAGAAAAATGGGGAGAGCGTCGCTACCAGGAATTCCATAACGACTGGAACCAAAACGGCTACAATAGTTTTCTCGTTGAACTGGCAAAATATGGCCTGACTAAGCAGGACATGGCCGCCAATATTAATTTTTTCAGTGGCGTCTCGGTGGATGCGGCAGGCGATCTGAATTATCGCAACAATAACAGTCGGGCCGGTGATCACGTCGAACTACGCTTCGAAATGGACACCCTCGTCTTAATGCATACCTGCCCGCATCCCCTCAACCCGGCCCCCGAGTATCCTCGTAAGCCGGTGCGCTATCAAATCATTCAGGCTGCACCTGTCGGTGCGGATGATTTTTGTCGCAATGCTTACGCGGAAAATCAGCGTGGCTTTAAAAATAACGAAATCTATCATTTGGGACTGGGAGGCTGCTGTGATTAAAGAAAGCAATTTGCAACCCGAACAGGCTGTATACCGTGAGGTGGTTCCTGCAGGCGACTATTTTATGCAGGTTGTCAAAACTGGCCAGACCGTGCGCATTTTAGATTTGGAGGGTAATCAGGCGGTGGATACACTGTTCTATAACGCCCAAGACCCCAGTGAGCGGTACAGCGCCATGGATACCATTCGCGAACAAGGCAATGTCTATCTCAGCGCTGGTACACAACTGCGTTCCAATGATAATAACATTATGCTGGAAATCGTCGCTGATACCTGTGGCCGGCACGATACGCTAGGCGGCGCCTGTGCCACCGAAAGTAACACCGTCCGCTATGCGCTGGAAAAAAAATGTATGCACGCCTGTCGCGACAGCTGGATGCTGGCAATTGCCGAACATGCAGAATTTGGGATGAGCAAGCGCGATATCACTCATAACATCAACTTTTTCATGAATGTCCCGATTACCGAAACGGGTGGACTGACTTTCGAAGATGGCATTTCCGCCCCGGGAAAATATGTTGAGATGCGTGCGGCCATGGATGTCATCGTTCTGATTTCTAACTGTCCACAGCTCAATAATCCCTGTAACGGCTATAACCCCACACCGATCGAGGTGCTGATTTGGGACTGACAGGCGCATATCCCGATAACGCACCACCCACGCACGGCTTCACCAAGGTTCTGATTGCCAATCGCGGCGCGATTGCCTGCCGGATTATCCGTACCCTGAAAAAAATGGAAATCGCATCGTTGGCCGTGTATTCAGAAGCCGATCGCCATGCCCTGCATGTACGCATGGCCGATGAGGCCGTCTGCCTGGGGCCCGCACCGGCTGCACAGAGTTATCTCGATGCCCAGCATATCCTGGCGGTGGCGCAGCAACATGGCGTCGACGCGATCCATCCTGGCTACGGGTTTCTCAGCGAAAACGCTGCCTTTGCTGAAGCCTGCGCCGCAGCTGGCATCGTCTTCATCGGGCCAACCCCAAAACAGATGCGGGACTTCGGCCGTAAACACACGGCGCGCCAGATCGCGCGGGACAACGGAGTCCCCCTGTTGCCCGGTAGCGGATTGCTGGACGATTTACCCCATGCGCGTCGTGAAGCACTGCGCATTGGCTATCCCGTAATGCTAAAAAGTACTGCAGGCGGTGGTGGTATCGGCATGCAGTTGTGCCCCGATGAGAAAACCCTCGACGAAGCTTTTCGGAGTGTGGAACGTCTGGCGCGCAACCACTTTAATGAAGGTGGCATTTACCTGGAAAAATTCGTCGACCAGGCACGACACATTGAAGTCCAGTTGTTTGGGGATGGTCAGGGCACTATCGTGACCCTGGGAGAACGCGATTGTTCGGTGCAACGCCGTAATCAAAAAGTCATCGAGGAATCCCCTGCTCCCGGTATCGATGCAGCGGTGCGCACACGTCTGCTGGACGCTGCGCAACGCCTGGGTATCGCGGTTGCCTATCGTTCTGCGGGCACCGTGGAGTTTGTTTTCGATCCCCGTAGCCGGGCATTCTATTTTCTCGAGGTCAATACCCGCCTGCAGGTCGAACACGGCGTCACCGAGGCGGTCACCGGGGTGGATCTGGTCGAATGGATGCTACGCGTAGCGGCAGGAGAAACCGCTTTCCTGCGTGCCTACCGGCATCAACCTCAGGGCTGGGCTGTGCAGGCACGCCTTTACGCGGAGGACCCCAACAAGCATTTTCAGCCCTGCTCCGGCCTTCTCACGCAGGTGACGTTTCCCGACACGGTCCGTGTGGACAGCTGGGTGGAAACCGGCAGCACGGTCTCCGCCTATTACGATCCCATGCTGGCCAAGCTGATTGCCACCGGTCGCGATCGCAACGCTGCACTGGCAACGCTGGAACAGGCTCTGCAAGCAACGACACTAGCGGGCATTGAAACCAATCGAGCATGGCTCTGTGCAATCGTCGCGGACGAGACGTTTCGCGCAGCGCAGCACACGACACGCTACCTCGACCGGTTTCACTATCGCCCCGACAGCATCGAAGTGATTGCGCCGGGCACCCAAAGCATTGTGGTCGATTATCCCGGGCGAGTCGGTTACTGGGCCGTGGGCGTTCCACCGTCCGGGCCGATGGATGATCTGGCGTTTCGTTTGGGTAATCGCATTTTGGGTAACCCGCCCGATGCGGCTGGGCTGGAACTCACGGTGACCGGTCCTACCCTGCGCTTTCATACGCCCACAGTGATTGCGCTCACCGGTGCGCCCATGCAGGCCTCGCTCGATGGTACCGCGATTGGTTTTTGGCAGGCGGTGCGCGTGCCGGCGGGTGCGGTGCTCAAGCTGGGCCGCCTCGAAAAACAGGGTTATCGCAGCTATCTGAACATTCGCGGCGGCCTGGATGTGCCTCGGTACATGGGTAGCCGCACGACCTTTACGCTGGGGCAGTTCGGTGGGCATGTGGGGCGCGCACTACTCGCCGGTGATGTTCTTCACATCAATCCCCGGAACGAGTCGCAGCATCGGGTGACTGCACTCGCCACAGCGCTCAGACCCCGCTACACCAATCACTGGCAGTTACGCGTCCTCTACGGGCCCCATGGTGCGCCGGATTTTTTTACCTCAAACGACATTCAAACCCTGTTCTCCAGCGCCTATGAAGTGCATTACAACTCCAGCCGCACCGGCGTTCGCCTGATCGGCCCTTCACCCGAGTGGGCGCGCCAGGATGGGGGCGAGGCCGGCCTCCATCCGTCGAATATTCATGACAATGCCTATGCCATTGGTACCATCGACTTTACGGGCGATATGCCCATTATTCTGGGTCCTGACGGCCCATCGCTGGGCGGCTTCGTTTGTCCGGCAACTGTCGTCCAGGCGGATCTGTGGAAAATTGGTCAATTGCGTCCGGGAGATACAGTCCGCTTTCAATGCATTACTAACGACGATGCCGCCGCTTTGCTACAAGCTCAGGATCGCGCCATTGCCACCCTCACCACAGATTCTGCCATGGCCGTGCGCAGCGTGCAGCCGACAGTCAGCACTCAGGCAATCCTGTCCGCAACGGCGGCGCAAGCGTCTCAGGTAGCAGTCTGTTACCGCCAGGCGGGGGATCACTACCTGCTCATCGAGTATGGACCACAGCAACTGGACCTGAGCCTGCGCTTTCGTGTCCATGCGCTGATGACCTGGCTCGAAGCGCAAGCTATCGAAGGCATCATCGACCTCACCCCTGGGATACGGTCTTTGCAGGTGCATTACGATAGCCGGATGCTGAGCCAGTCGCGTTTACTCGATCATCTGCGTCAGGCTGAAGCAGAGCTGCCCGCCAGCGAGGACATGTGTGTTCCCAGCCGCATTGTGCATCTGCCACTCGCCTGGGACGATCCCAGCACCCAACTCGCCATCGAAAAATATATGCAATCCGTGCGTCCGGATGCGCCCTGGTGCCCGAGCAATATCGAGTTCATACGAAGAATCAACGGGCTCGAACACATCGACGACGTAAAACGCATTGTGTATGCCGCACACTATCTGGTGCTAGGACTGGGCGATGTGTATCTTGGTGCGCCGGTTGCAACGCCATTGGATCCGCGCCATCGGCTTGTGACGACCAAATACAACCCTGCACGCACCTGGACCCCGGAAAATGCGGTCGGCATCGGTGGCGCCTATCTGTGTGTGTACGGCATGGAAGGGCCCGGTGGTTATCAATTTGTGGGCCGGACCGTGCAGATGTGGAATCGCTACAGACAAACCGCCGACTTTAGCGGGGGTAAACAATGGCTGCTGCGGTTCTTCGATCAAATCCGTTTCTACCCAGTCAGCGCCGCTGAGCTGCAAGACCTTCGGGAAGGATTCCCGCATGGAGAAACGCAGCTCCAGATCGAAACAACCACCCTGAAACTCGGCGACCATCTGCGCTTTTTAGACGCGCACGAACCCTCGATTACTGCCTTCAAGCAGCGGCAACAAGCGGCATTCACAGCAGAACGCCAACGCTGGGTGGAAACCGGCCAAGCCAATTTTGAGACGCGCTTGCCAGACGATGCAGCCATGAGCGACGCCAGTTTTGAAATTCCCGAGGGTTGCATTGCCATCGCCTCCCCCGTGACAGGTAGTGTCTGGAAGCTGGCAGTGACCCCAGGCGCGACAGTGACCGCAGGGGATCTGCTAGTGGTTGTGGAAGCCATGAAAATGGAAATCGAGATACATGCCGATGAGTCCGGGTGCATCGAAGAAATACTCTGCGCACCGGGCTCTCCGGTTTCCGCCGGGCAAAGTGTTTTGCTACTGAAACTCAATACCGCATGAGGCGCCTATGACACATCCTCCCCTGCCCAGCCTCGATATTGCACGCCTGCATCATGCGTATCGCAGTGGCGCTTTGAGCCCTACTGAGCTTGTCGAAGCCATCTGGGCGCGGATTGCAACCCAATTGCAGCATAATGTCTGGATCCACCTGCTGAGCAAAGAGGAGCTCGCGCCCTATCTCGCAACCCTCGTAGACCACAGCCCCGATGACCTCCCCTTATTCGGGGTCCCCTTTGCGATCAAAGACAATATCGATCTTGCCGGCATTCCCACTACCGCAGCTTGTCCCGACTATGCTTACACACCGAGCGAACACGCGCCGGTAGTACAGGCTTTGCTGCAGGCCGGCGCCATTCCGCTGGGCAAAACCAATCTGGATCAGTTCGCCACTGGACTGGTGGGCACCCGCTCTCCCTATGGTCCGGCGCGTAACGCCTTCGATCCCAAGCGGATTGCAGGCGGGTCCAGCTCGGGCTCCGCGCTAGCCGTAACGCTCGGCCAGGTGAGTTTTTCCCTGGGCACGGATACCGCAGGTTCGGGCCGTGTACCTGCGGCCTTCGGCAACTTGATCGGGCATAAGCCCAGCCATGGACTGCTCAGCACTCGCGGTGTCGTACCCGCCTGTCGCTCCTTGGACTGTGTCTCCATTTTCGGTTTGTGCGCAGCCGATGTGCAACGCGTACTCAAGGTCACCGCAGGCTATGACGCCAAAGACCCGTACGCGCGGCCCGCACCGCGCAGTGCCTATGCATTTTCGCCCCAGCACTTTTGCTTTGGTGTCCCGGCGCCCGAACAATTGGCTTTCTTTGGAAACGCCGAGGGTTTCACCCTATTTCAGGCCGCTGTAGCGCAGCTCACCGATCTGGGCGGGCAAGCCGTGGAAATCGATTTTACCCCTTTCTTGGAGGCCGCCCGATTGCTCTATGAAGGTCCGTGGGTGAGTGAACGCACCGTTGCGATTGAAGCCTTTCTGACCCGTCAGCCCGAATCTTTGCACCCCGTTACGCGCCAGATCATTCTAGGCGGTAGGAAACCCAGCGCAATCGACGCCTTTAAGGCGCAGTACCGACTGCAAGCATTGCGCCGCAGCTGCGCATCGGTCTGGCAATCAGTCGAGGTGGTTTTGACACCCACCGCGCCACGCCTCTACACCCTCGATGAGATCGACGCTGAAACCGTGCAGTACAATACTAACCTCGGGTATTACACCAACTTCATGAACCTTTTAGACTTGTCTGCCACGGCGGTACCTGCTGGTTTCGACAGTCAGGGCCTGCCATTTGGGGTGACCGTGTTTGCACCGGCGGGTGCCGATGAAGCGCTGCTGGCGCTGGCCGATCGCCTGCAACGGGCTTGTGTCACCACACTGGGTGCAAGCCAGACGCCACTGCCTGAACTCTCTTCCTGGCCGCTCCCTGCGGGATGGACGAAACTCGCAGTCTGCGGTGCACACCTGTCTGGTCTGCCCTTGAACCATCAATTGACCGAACGCGGTGGATATTTGCTGGAGAGCACGCGTACCGCGCCTTATTATCGCCTTTTTGCATTGCCTGGCGGCCCACCCCACCGGCCCGGCCTGATCCGCGATACCACTGGCAACGCCATAGAAATAGAAATCTGGGCGCTCCCGCTGGATCAGTTCGGAAGCTTTGTTGCAGGTATTCCTGCGCCGTTGGGTATCGGCACGCTGGAAACCTTATCGGGAGAACAGGTACAGGGGTTTTTATGCGAAGCCCATGCGCTCGGGTCGGCTAAGGACATCACTGCACTCGGAAGTTGGCGACAGTACCTGCTGCACACCGATGTATGATCCTAAAAACCTCAGTTGTATCACAAAAGTCCACGCAAGCTCTTGGTGCACCTGGCAAATCAGAAAAACCTCTCATCACCAATAAGGTGACC
>JANTGD010000088.1 GCA_024763135.1 Thiotrichales bacterium
GTGGCTCAAAATGCTCATTTACTGCGTGTAAACTGCGCTTTTTCTCCAGATTTTGCCTTGTCTCGCACTCACCTGAGAGTTTTTCAACAGCCTGTTAGAGAAAGAGAGCCAGGGTGTAGCCTAGCGAAAGGACGGCAAAAACGGCCGACCATTTGCCAACAGTCGAGCGAATGCCGAGCAGGGAGACACAAAGTCCACCCAGCACGAAGGGCAGGTTTGGCGGAAAGCCGAACGCATATTGACTGGGATCCATTAAAGGGAGTTCATGGTGTTCCAGGCGAAACATTGCAACGGGTGAGTTCAAAATCCAAGCCAGGCTGAATACCAGCGCAATGACACCCATGAAAAGGCCGGAAATTCCAAATATATACATGATCCTTCAATCCTTTTAATTTCAGTCAAAAAACATTCCAATTGGCTGGGCGTTGGTGTGCACATTAAGGCAGCTCTGATCAATTCGTAAGAGGGCATCTTGCAGCGCAAAATCGCCCACTTCTGCGTTGCGGATCTTCGCAATAACCCGCTATTACCTGCGATCCGCGCCTTGAACTGGACGATTTTTCACCACAATCTGCTCGCGCCAGTATGAATCAGAGCTTCCTTAAATACCGCCTGCCAAAGCGCGGACGCCCGTCTGTTTTTCGATATTATTCTTTGGAAGCGGGGCACTCCCTGCCAAAATTGAATGAGGTGTGGGTGCACAAAACTCCGTCTTCCCGTTATGCGGCCCGATATGGGGTGAGCAACACCCTGAAGGCAGTCTTAACAGCCTGTTAAGCGAAGCCTGCAAAGGAACCTACTCAGACAATCCCGTAGCAAATTCACAGGCGAAGCGTCCACAGACTCGCTGAACGAGGCTTTTATGGACTGTCGTAGTTAGGTGTTTGTCGCCACAAAAATCTCCAGCTCAATCTGGAGGTGTCTGAATCGCGTCGCGCTTGATTCGCTATTGGAGTCAAAATAGACTAGCATCCACCCTAGGTCCTTGCCAATTGAGATATTGACAGAGACACAATTATTTATAGTCGCAGCGGAGTTTGCGGTTGATGGGGTGGTTTTTGCATTGATGAGTATCAATCTGTGAGGTAGTAAGGGCTGAGACAGTGGAACAATGCACTTGCCAGTACTGTGCACCTGTTGCACTCGTCCATTCAAGATAGTCAGTGGACTAATTAGTGAGACCGTGACGCTGTTGCGTGAAGCCGTTCGGACAGTGGAAGGGCTTTTCTCTTCGCTGGTACCGCGTATAATCGCGCTCCCGCGAGCCTACGCTCAGTGGCGGCGCTGTGTTTGATCGTCCTCTCGCAGCCTATTCTTACCATTAACCGGCTGCCAACTATGTCTGATTCCCCAAGCTTTAAAGATTTTAATCTCCCCGATCCATTGCTCCAAGCCTTGAATGACTTAGGGTATGAAACCCCTTCACCCATTCAGGCCGAATGTATTCCGCTGTTGTTAAAAGGCCATGATGTACTGGGGCAGGCGCAAACGGGTACGGGGAAGACTGCCGCATTTGCGTTGCCTCTTATGGCGCGTATCGACCTGTCTAACCCCCATCCTCAGTTACTTGTGTTGGTACCAACGCGGGAATTGGCCTTGCAGGTCGCAGAGGCACTGCAGTCCTACGCCCATTATGTTGCGGGTTTTCATGTACTACCGATCTACGGCGGGCAGAGTTTTGGACCCCAATTGCGTCAGCTCAAGCGTGGGGTGTCGGTTGTCGTGGGCACGCCGGGGCGGGTTATGGACCACATGCGTCGGGGCACGCTCAAGCTTGAGCATCTGCAAGCACTGGTGCTCGATGAAGCAGATGAAATGCTACGCATGGGCTTTATCGATGATGTGGAATGGATTCTGGAACATACGCCTCCCCAACGCCAGATTGCGCTTTTTTCCGCTACCATGCCGCCAGCAGTGCAGACCGTGGCCCGGCGCCACTTACGTGATCCCAGGTTGATCAGGATTAAAGCGCAGGCCACCACGGCGGCGAACATTCGTCAGCGCTATTGGATTGTAACCGGCGTGCATAAGCTCGATGCTCTAACACGCGTACTGGAAACCACTGAGTTCGATGCCGTAATTGTGTTTGTTCGCACAAAGAATGCCACGTTGGAGCTCGCCGAAAAACTGGCGGCGCGGGGATTTTCAGCGGAAGCATTGAACGGTGATATTCCCCAGCAGCAACGGGAAAAGACGGTGGATCGTTTGCGTAAGGGGCGGATCGATATTCTGGTCGCCACGGATGTTGTGGCGCGCGGGTTGGATGTCCCGCGGATCAGTCACGTAATCAATTACGACATTCCTTATGATACGGAGTCCTACGTACACCGCATTGGTCGAACCGGTCGGGCCGGACGTTCAGGTGAGGCGTTGCTGTTCGTTGCGCCACGCGAACGCCGCATGCTGCGCGCGATCGAAAAAGCCACAGGTCACGCGATCGACTCGATGCAGTTGCCTTCCATTGGGGAAATCAATGAATCTCGGCTCAGGCGTCTCAAGTCGCGTATTCTTGAGGCACTCGAGGCTGAGCGTGGCGGGATGCAATACTACGGTCTACTCAAAGAAATTGAAGAGGAAACCGAGCGTGACGCGCTGGAGATTGCTGCTGCAGTAGTAACCTTGGCCCAAGGGCACGAACCTCTGCTGTCGGAAGAAGCGCCGCATCACGCGTCTCAACGCAAACAGGCCGCTGAGCAGGTGCCGCAGCCAGCATCCCGCACATCGCAAACGGAGCGCAAGCCAGCCAAAGTCAGGTCGCCAGGTACTCGAGCGTCTCCCCTCAAAGCTTTTCCACAGATCGCGATGCGTCGGTATCGTTTAGCTGTGGGGCGGGAGCATGGTGTAAAACCCAGCCAGATTGTAGGCGCGATTGCAAACGAAGCCGATATAGAGAGCCAATATATCGGTGACATTCAAATTCTTGACGATTTCAGTACGATTGATTTGCCTGCGGGTATGCCACCAGAAGTCGTCCAAATATTAAAAAATACCTGGATCTGCAACCGTAAAATAAATTTTCGACCCTACACGAAAAAGGACGGTGGTCAGCGTTCGGATTCTGCGTTTGATAAACCGGCCTATTCCGAGGCGAAAAAATCGCGGCAGGTAAAAAAGTCCAAACAGCGTAAGCCGGTCAATAAAAAAAGAAAAAATAAAACGAATAAGACTGCAAAACGGCGTAAATCTGCTTAAAGGAAGCTCTCATTCATTCTGGCGCGAGTAGATTGTGGTGAAAAATCGACCAGCTCAAGGCGCGGATCGCAGGTAATAGCTGGCTATTGCGAAAAACGGCAACGTAGAAGTGGGCGATTTTGCGCGACAAGATGCCGTGTTACGAATTGATGAGAGTTTTCTAAAGTCTCGGTAATACAGGTAGGTGTGATACAGAGGACACGGGCACGGTTTGTGCTCAGTCTGTTTCTGCAACTCAATAGATAGGCAAAACTAATCCCATGTTCAAAGCGCTTGTACTGACCCAAAGCGACGATACCATTCAGGCGGCATTGGATGAGTTTTCAGATGATGTTTTGCCGCAAGGCGAGGTACTGGTCGACATCGCTTATAGCGCGCTGAATTATAAGGATGCGCTGGCAATTTCGGGCATGGGTAAGATCGTCAAATCCTTTCCCATGGTGCCAGGCATCGATTTCACGGGTACCGTGTTGGCATCACAGGACGCGCGGTACCGCGTTGGCGATGAGGTGATTGCGACAGGGTGGGGGCTGGGGGAAAAATACTGGGGCGGTTTGGCGCAGCGTGCACGTGTACCAGGAGACTGGTTGGTTCACATGCCGCGGGGATTGGATGCGTTTTCTGCCATGGTGCTCGGAACTGCAGGATTGACCGCAATGCTCTGTGTGTCACGCTTACGTGAAGCGGATGTGACCCCGGCCTCGGGGCAGATCTTGGTGACAGGGGCGACGGGAGCAGTGGGTAGTATTGCCGTACAACTGCTGTCAAGACTGGGCTATCGTGTTGCCGCTGTGACAGGGAAGGCGGACATGGCATCTTATCTCCAGTCGCTGGGTGCCCAGCAGATTTTGGCACGTGACACTATGAGTAAGGCGCCACGGCCATTGGAAACCCAGCGATGGGCCGGTGCCGTCGACGTGGTGGGTGGTGATGTGCTGGCGCGCGTACTTGCAGAGACGCACTATGGCGGCGCGGTTGCTGCCTGCGGCTTAGCGGGCGATTATCGACTCGAGACCACCGTGATGCCCTTTATCCTGCGTAATATTAGCCTACTCGGGGTAGATTCTGTGTATTGCCCCCCGTCGAGGAGACGGGCCGCCTGGCAGGAACTCAGCGAGCGATTGCCAGAAAATTTTTATACGCAGATCAGTCAAACAATATCCCTGTCTGAGGTGCCTGCAACTGCCAAGGCGCTATTGTCAGGAGACATCCGGGGGCGGATCGTTGTGGATGTGCGCGCAGACTAAGACAATCCATAGTCAAGCCGCATTCAGCGGGCCTTTGGATGTTCAGGCACAAGGCGCAACCAAAGTCGTGCTATATCAAGCCGGTGCAACACCGTGGATGAGTGGCCGGAGAGCTCGCTTGTAGGGAGCGCCCCAGTTGCTATGGCCCGGTGTTGCGGCTCTGATCATGGACCGGCCATTGCCGGCGAGCCGCGCCTGGATCCTTACCCTCTGGCGCGCTCTGTACGAGGCTTCACTTTGGATTGTCGTAACGACTCAGCGTATTCATCTTTTGCGCCGCAAGATGCCGTGTTACGAATTGACCAGGGCTTCCTTAACCATATGCTCACATTCCCCGTGCGAAAAAATGTCTTGATATGAACCAAAATCTAAACACGCTGAGTCGTTACGGATCGTCTTAGTCAACAGGGCGCTGTGTTAAAGCGTGCTGCTATACCCTGTGTTGCGATGCACGACTGACGTGAGCAAAGTCCGTAGCCAACCATTGCCGGGGTCATTGTCATTATGATCGAGCCAAACTAACTCAAGCGGAACGGTATGAGTTGCGAACGGAATCGAGAATTGCTTTGTGGGTAATTTTTTTCTGTATTGAACCAGTAACCGTGGTAGCAGTGCGACATGGTCGGAATATGCGACCACTTCCAGCAGATTCGAGAGCGAGTCTGTCCGCAGTTTGGCGCGAATGCCATGCTGTTGCAGTGTGAGATATACGGGCAGTGCCTTTTCCAAATTGTGGGAAACACTTGCAAAACGCAGAGTCTTCATCAGGTCCATGTCGGGTGTGGCCGTTCCATTGAGTAGCGGGTGGCCTGCTCTTGCCACCAACACCATCCGATCAGTTGCCAAAAGCTGGCTTTTCACACCGGGATCTGCAGATTTATGCGTACCTACCAGCATATCCAGTACGCCTAGCTTCAGATCTTTAATATTTTGTTGGGGATGGTACGTGACGCGCTCGATAGACACGCCCGGGGCGACTTCTTGTAAGACGCTGGCGAGCTCGGGAAAAAACATATCGAAATAACTGCTGAGAGCTACCTTGAACTGCCGCTCAGACGACTCAGGTTGAAAACGCCCAAGGTTTTTCAGCGCAGATTCAATCGTCAGGTATGGCGACTTGACCTCGCGGTACAAAGACCTAGCGGTTTCGGTTGCTTCCGAACCACGTCCAGAGCGAATGAACAAGGGTCGTCCGAGGCGAGCGCTCAGGCGAGTCATGGCATTGCTCACAGCGGGCTGTGTAAGACTCAATGCATCTGCCGCGCTGACAACACCTCCGTGCTCATAGACCGCGATAAATACCTTTAGAAGACCGAAATCCGGATTCTTATCATTACTCATTAAAATTTCGCCTGGCATTAGAGATGATTGTGATTAAGGCGATGGCCCCGAGACGCATCTGACTGAGCCTAAATTACGAAAAAACGTGAACTGTGTCAAAACGTGAACGACAGCTTAAAACGCGGTAAACGTATGTCGACCAATTGCTACTGGCCATGTCAAAAGCTGACGCGAACATTTGGTTATGTTTTGCTAATACGTGAATAGTCGGCCATAACTCCTTCATTCACAGTAGCATAGCTAGTTAACTCCTTTGTAACTTCCCCTCGTATGGCCGATGCTCAATGCGCCAACGCAAGACAGATTGCCACAACATCCTACGCAAAAAGCACGAACATATCACAGGAATTTATGTCCTGTATTCACAACAAAAACTAAACGAAGCGTCGAGCAATGATAAAACTAAACGCAGTTATTCAACGGCCATAATAATTATGGTCTAGTTCTTTAGAGCTATTGAGCGCTATTCGAAACCTTGAAGTGTTATGTGATCGCAGCAGAAATAATATCAACAACCTGTTAAGAGTGTATGCGGTGGCATTTATTCAGCGCGGAATTGAGAGCCAAAATCTAAAACGTTAATGTCGCAAGCTCTCAGCGCAACTTGATTTTGTTAAGCACAAAATATGTATGTATGACTTATCTAAATTTTTAATGCAGCGGTCAATTAGCCTGGACGATAATAACCCGAAAAATAGCCCGAAGATTGATGTTTAGGGGATGTACTCTCTGGGTATCGAAGATGAATAATGTTTACTGATTGTTTGACTACATAGTTTAAAAATATTAAGGAACAATAAATCAATGAAGAAAAAGCCCGTACTACAAAATCTTACTGCTATTGTAATCGTTTCAACCTTTAATCAGGTTTATGCGATTGATTTTTCAACAGCAAAACAGAATGTATTTGATTACAATTACGCGGAAGCAGAATTTGTAGATTATGATGCGGGTGACAGCGGATTTAAACTTACCGGATCGTTTGATTTGAAATCGAATGCTGGAATTATTGGGCATTTTGCAACCGCGTCCAACTACACAGAACTCGGTTTTGGTGGAGATTACCATGCCAAATTCGATGTGTTACCAAACGCCGACTATTTATTCTATGGCGGTTTCGAGCGTGGAGAATTCAGTTTCGATGGTATATTTGCAGATTACACATATGACGATAGTGGCTTCTTTTTTGGAGGAGGAGTTCGTTCTCAGCTAATGGAGCAACTGGAAGTTGATGGGGAAATAAGTTACCACAGCTTTTTCGACGGAGATATTCGCTTAACGGGTAGGGTGTTATATAAACTGGGTGAACATCTTGATCTAAAGGCGCAATTGGACCTTGAAGACAATGATCGGTTTTCAATAGGTGTCAGATATTATTACTAAGTAATTATCCCCGCCAGGAATAATATTTAAGTGCAATGGCGTAATGTCTGGTAAGTGACGTATATTCTATAAAAAACCGTTAATACTTTTACGTAAAACGGATATTGAATAAAAGCCTGAAAATCTGCCGAAATCTATTCTCCAGCATGCTACAAAAAGGTTAGGTTTGTGATCTCGGTTAAGGATATTTTCATTTCATCGCTTGTCAGGGATTCTGCGCTATCTATATTAGCGATGAGGTAAAAAATACGTTTCGATCATGAATTGCGCGTTTTTAAGAAAGTCTGATTAATTCAGGCGCGAGCAGATTGTGGTGAGAAATCGTCCCGTAAAAGGCACGGATCGCAGGTAATAGCAGGCTATTGCGAAGATCCAAAATACAGAAGTGGGCGAATCTGCACCGCAAGATGCCGTGTTGCGAATTGATCAAAACTGCCTTAATTAACGTAACTCTTCTCATCAAAGTTCTACTGATTGGTATTGGTAGCACTGTATAAGCACACATATGGAAGTGTAGTTGTACAAATCGAGGCATAAGGAAGTGACGTCTTCTGGGTATTCTTTTGAATAGGTCAATCAATATGATTAAAAAGAACGTTTTTACTTTGACTTTAATCGGGGTGTCATTGATGGGGTGCGGGGGTGGTACTGCGCCTAATGCTCCGGTGATTAGTGGTACGCTGCTGATCCCGGATAATGCGTCTACAAAACAGAGTATAGTATTTCAACCCCAATTTAGAGCAGAAAATGAGCTTAAGTGTCCGACAGTGCCGGCAGGGTACTTACCCCTAGTGGGATCGACGGTAGGATTTGTTGATGCAGGCGGACTGGTTATAAAGGAAATAACAAAATCGACAGATGAGTGTGGCGGTTTTTCATTACCGGTACCTACAAAAGCGGCAAGAATAAAAGCGGTAACACCCGGATATAAAGATTTGATCGCGCAGGTTGGGGGGTTCCAGTCTTCTGATCCGAAGGAAAATATCGCGTCTACAATCGCTGAGGACGCGAATTATATTATTGGTTCTATACAGAAAATCGATGATGCGAACGTTGCATTCACGGTGACAGACGATCAGACGAACAAGGCTGTCATAGGGATTCCTGACGATGCGTTTGGTGCGTCTCTTAATAGTTCATCAGTTAGTCTAAAAACCAGCGCAGTATCGTCTTCTAGTGAGGCTGCGTCTGTGGTGCTGTCTTTGGATGCAAGTGGATCAATGGGCAGTAGAGCATTTACTGACGAAACAACCGGAATTTCATACAGTAGATATCAAGTAGCATCGATAGCAGCGCACACTTTTCTAAATGTAAAAAGCCAGTCCGATGAAGTGTCCGCAATTATTTTTGACGGTGATGAGGTATTTATCGATAAGGCTGCAATAGATACATTATTCAAGATGGAAGATGAACAGGGTAATGAATATACTCTGACTTATCCTGCTGACGGATTTAGCACTGATGTAAAACCATTACGCTTTACCATTGATGCCTATAATCGGAAAGCCGAATGGTGGCGTAGTGGGGGTGATGCATTGCATCCGGATACTCCCAAGGTGGTGATGAAAGACTACTATCC
Source organism: Thiotrichales bacterium (assembly GCA_024763135.1). GTDB lineage: Bacteria > Pseudomonadota > Gammaproteobacteria > UWMA-0217 > UWMA-0217 > JANTGD01. The sequence goes on from JANTGD010000088.1 coordinate 8,743, forward strand.
TTGGGGAGGCAGTACCGCATTCATCGATTCGATTGGCTTGGGCATTGAAAAATTACGTGGAAGATCAAATCCGAGAAAATTTATATTAGCCATGACAGATGGTCGTGAAAATGCGAGTCAATTAGATGAATCGCAAGCAATCGAGCTGGCAAAGCAAAACAATATATCTATTTATACGATTGGATTCGGTAGCGGCACGGACGAGACGTCGTTGCGGAATATAGCGCAACAGACGGGGGGTACCTTTTTCCTCGCTAACGATACGGATCTTACAACCGCGTATCAGAGTATTCAAACGAACATAAGATACCAATATGTTGGTAATTTAAACTCGCCCCTTGGCGAGAAATTTATTCTGGAAATATACATGAATTATAATGGGCAAACCGCAAGTAGGGAGTTGAATACCTTGTGATACAGGGGCGTGATAAACGGCTCCATAAATATAAGGTGGATGTAACTACTCAGCGTGTTTAGGTTTTGATTCATATCAAGGAATTTTCGCACGGAGAATGGGCGCATATAGCTAAAGAAGCTCAGATCAATTCATAACATGTCAGCTTGCGGCGCAAAATCACTCCCTTCCGCGTTGCGGATCTTCATAATAGTCAGCTATTACGTGCGATCCGTGCCTTGAACTGGACGATTTTTCACGACAATCTGCTCGCGCCAGAGTTAATCAGAGCTTCCATCATATGTGACCGTTCGACTACGAAAATAACGTCGAGGTGGGGCAAAAGATGAATACGCTAAGTAGGTACAGGTGGATCAGGTCATTTACTTTAGTGTTCAAATTATTTTTGCAACTAAGTACACATAAAGTTGTGTTTCAATATGGGTATTTCCCGTAACTTGGTAGTTAACTTGCGGATAGTTACCAGTTGAATACGAAAATAACCAATTATTGAGGCGCTAAGTCGGTGTGGAAAGGTTAGGAAGATCTTGAGTTTAAAGAGGAAACTATGAAAAAATCGATTGTTGTGGTAAGTGCAGTTTTGTTATTGACCCTGGCGACAGGATGTATGCCTGAAGGAATGATAAAGCAAGGGGGCTCCAGTGGCCCAGTTTCTGGTGCGGCGGGTGGCGCTAACAGTAAAGGCGCGGCAAAAAATCTTCAGCGCTGTACGGCCCCTTTGGGTACGTTGGCAGTAGATGATGGTCGGGACAAGACCTGGTGGGGGCCGTTCTATCGAAATACCCAAATAACTACCTTAGAACCCATGATTCGATTGCTGGTCCAACAATCAAATTGTTTCGTAATGACGTCTATCGGAAACCAGCGACTCGACAGTAGAATGACCAGTATCACCAGAAAGCAGCGTAGTGATGAGTTTCGCGCTGGATCGAATCAACAAAAAGGCCAGCGAGTTGCCGCAGACTATTTTATGGAACCTGCGATTCTGTTTGGTAATTCAAAAACCGGAAAGTTAGTCGGTGCGGTTGGAGGCTTGTTTGGAAACGACAAGATTGGCGGGCTGGTCGGCGGGCTTGAGTCCAGCTCTTCCTCAGTGACGCTGTCTCTATTTGATATTCGTTCAGGCGTGCAGATTAGCGCATCTGAAGGGAATTCAAAAGCGACTAATTTCGGCGCAGCCTTAGGGGTGCTCGGGGGTGGTGGCGGTGCGCTGGGCGGCTACACGCGCACGCCGGCAGGTAAAGCCACGCTCGCAGCGTTTGTAAATGCCTACAATAATATGGTCGTGGCGCTCAAAGACTACAAGGCTCAGGAAGTGAAGGGCGGCTTGGGAACCGGAGGAACCTTGGGTGTTGGCCGCTAATTCTTGAGTATCAAAGGAAAATAGTCTCGTTACCAAGTACATCGTCCAGCTTAAAATGACGGACTCAGCGCTTTTGTGATGCTGTGCATCAAGGCGCAGTGTGCAGGTAATGGCAGCGTCCTTGGCAAGCACTGCAACACCGAGGCGCGGCATCACAGAAGCGCCCGAAGGGTTGTCCTGTCTGCATGCCTGGCGGTGTTGCACTCCTTGGGAAGGGAACAACCATTCCCTGCGAAGTGCGCCTAC
>JANTGD010000089.1 GCA_024763135.1 Thiotrichales bacterium
CTTGGGAAGGGAACAACCATTCCCTGCGAAGTGCGCCTACCCAGGCATGCAGACAGGACAACTGCGACCGTCATTTTAAGCTGGACGAGGTACTAGTCCATCGTCTAGCTTAAAATGACGAACTCAGCGCTTTTGTGATACTACGCCTCACATATGGCTAAAAAGCTTGTAAAACATGGGGTTATAGGTCAGTGAAAGATAGAATCAGGCGATTCTCTGTAGATCCGATAGCAAAGCTTTGCTCATAAGACTTGAGTTATCGCGCTGCATGGTGATAATGGCTGCCTCGCAAACAAGAACTGGCAGAATTTTTTAGACATGGCAAAACAAGACGTCATCGAGATGCAGGGCACCGTCATCGAGACCCTCCCGAACACCACTTTTCGCGTGGAACTCGAGAATGGGCATATTGTCACGGCGCACATCTCCGGGCGAATGAGAAAAAACTACATCCGCATCCTCACTGGTGACAAGGTGACCGTTGAGATGACACCTTACGACTTGACCAAAGGCCGCATCACCTATCGAAACAAATAGGGCCGCACTCAGCGACCCTTTCTTTAGATTGGCAACAACCCCGGTAACGACTCAGCGTCAGGTTTCAGCCACGGGTTCATCTTCGTACTCAAACCCCAGACCATCATCCGATTTGACAATGCGCACATGCCCACCTTCGGCCAGGCGCCCAAATAAAATCTCCTCGGCCAATGGCTTTTTGATGTGCTCCTGGATGATGCGCGCCATGGGTCGGGCACCCATCTTTTCATCATAGCCTTCTTCGGCCAACCAATCGCGGGCGCTGTCGTCAATCGATACCGTCACCTTCTTATCTTCGAGTTGCGCCTCTAGCTGGATAATAAATTTATCTGCAACATTACGAATATAATGCGGTGCGAGCGCCTGGAACTGAATAACCCCATCCAAACGATTGCGAAATTCCGGAGTGAACGTGCGCTTCACGACTTCCATGGTATCGGTGGAGTGGTCCTGCTGTGTAAAGCCCATGGAGGCGCGCGATGCTTCATACGCCCCTGCATTACTGGTCATCACCAATATCACGTTACGAAAATCGACCTTGCGTCCATTGGTATCGGTGAGTGTTCCATGATCCATGACCTGCAGCAGCAGATTGAATACGTCGGGATGGGCCTTTTCGATTTCATCGAGCAACAAAACGGCGTGCGGATTTTTCAGCACGGCATCGGTCAACAGCCCCCCTTCATCATAGCCGACATATCCCGGTGGCGCCCCGATGAGACGCGAAACGGTGTGCCGCTCCATGTATTCCGACATGTCGAAACGTAACAGCTCTATGCCCAAAATTTTGGCCAGCTGCTTGGTGACTTCCGTCTTACCCACTCCTGTAGGCCCAACGAAAAGGAACGACCCAATGGGTTTATCCTGCTCACCCAGGCCAGAACGCGCCATCTTAATGGCCGTCGACAGATGGTCGATCGCATCATCCTGGCCAAACACCACCATTTTCAAATTGCGTTCGAGATTCTTCAGTGCATCCTTGTCGGACGAGGAGACGCTCTTGGGTGGGATCCGCGCGATTTTGGCAATAATCGTCTCGATGTCCCCAACATTGATGATCTTCCGTCGTGTCTCGCTGGGCTGCAGGCGCCGATTGGCGCCTGCTTCGTCGATTACATCAATCGCCTTATCTGGCAAATGCCGATCGGTAATATAACGATCGGACAATTCCGCAGCTGCCTGGAGTGCTGTATTGGTGTACTTGATCTCGTGGTGATCCTCGAAGCGGCTCTTCAAGCCTTTGAGTATTTCGTAGGTTTCATTGACGCTCGGTTCTTCCACATCGATCTTCTGAAACCGCCGGGCAAGCGCATGGTCTTTCTCAAAGATTCCGCGATACTCACTGTAAGTGGTAGAACCGATACACTTGAGCTGTCCATTGGCCAATGCAGGCTTGATCAGATTGGATGCATCCATTACCCCACCCGAGGCAGAACCCGCCCCGATAATGGTATGAATTTCATCGATAAACAGAATCGCACCAGGTTGCTGGCGCAGTTGTGACAACACACTTTTGAGGCGTTTTTCGAAGTCGCCACGGTACTTTGTGCCCGCGACCAATGCCCCAAGGTCTAAGGAGTAGATGACCGCACCCTTGAGTACTTCCGGCACATCCCCATCGACAATTTTTTTCGCCAACCCTTCAGCAATGGCAGTTTTTCCAACACCGGCTTCTCCTACCAGCAGAGGATTGTTCTTGCGCCGCCGACACAAAATTTGCACCGTGCGCTCGATTTCAGAATCACGCCCAATCAGCGGGTCGATCTGGCCGTTTTCCGCGGCAATATTCAGATTGGTCGAGAATTCATCGAGGGGCTCGGAGCGCGCTTCGGTGGTTTCACTGTCGTCATCAGCGCTGTCGGTATTGAGATCATCGTTTTCAGAATCGAATTTGGTGATCCCATGAGAAATATAATTGATCACATCCAGGCGCGTGACATCCTGTTTGTTCAATAAGAACACGGCCTGAGATTCCTGTTCACCAAAAATGGCTACCAACACATTTGCGCCGCTGACTTCTTTCTTTCCAGAGGACTGGACGTGAAATACGGCGCGTTGCAGCACCCGCTGGAATCCCAGGGTCGGCTGAGTGTCGCGGTTGTCATTGGCGGGCAATAGGGGCGTATTCTCATCAATGAATACGCTGAGCTCACGCTCCAGCTTTTCCAGATTTACGCCACAGGCACGCAACAGACTGGCTGCGGTAGCGTTTCTAACCAGTGCCAGCAAGAGATGCTCCACGGTCATAAATTCGTGACGTTTCTCTCTGGCTTCTTTAAATGCCTGATTCAACGACGCTTCAAGTTCTTTATTCAGCATCTAGTAGAGGCCTCACAATATCGCAGATTACAACTTAGGGTATCGCGCGGGCTTGTCACAGCGTCTCGATACCCACTTTTCTCTTGACCGCGCAAACCGCGCGGTACAGAGAATCTTTCAACCATCATGCTTCTTCCATCGTACAGAGAAGCGGATGATTATTCTCTCGGGAGAAATCATTGACCTGGGCGGTTTTGGTCTCCGCGATTTCACGCGTATAACGGCCACAGACGCCCTTACCTTTGGTATGCACATTCAACATAATGCGCGTTGCATTCTCCCGATCCTTTCCAAAAAACGTTTCCAGCACCATGACGACGAATTCCATTGGCGTATAGTCGTCATTGAGCAGTATCACATTATAGAGCCGGGGCTCCTTCAATTCAGGGCGCGCCGTCTCCAGGGCCAGGCCCTGATCATCGTCGTGTCGTTCTTTGTTTGCCATTTCGTCTATGCAAAAATACTCTTCGGCAGACTCTTCAAAAACACGCTCATGTAGTGAGACAAGTTAAAGTCTACCGTGTTTCATCGACCCTGTACGAACATTGAGACTGAATTCAAGGTTTTCAAGCAACCTTGCTCGCTAGCACATGGTCCAGGGATAACCGCCGCATCCCAGCAGCGGAACAACAAGTCTAATAGTACCAGTTCCAGCGCATAGTGAAAGCCATGCCCCGCCATGCACAATAGCCGCTTTCGGTTTCCCTCCCGAAGCCTTATGATCGGCCGTTACTCAGTCACGCTGACGACTGTGCTCGCAGAGTCGTTACCTGGCACAATTCATTTGAATCCACACAGCGGATGGCAGCAATACAAAAAGTTATCGTCGGAATGTCCGGCGGAGTTGATTCCTCCGTAGCAGCACTTGAACTGCAGGCGCAGGGCTATGCCGTTGAAGGCCTGTTCATGAAGAACTGGGAGGAGGACGACGACGCTGCCTATTGCGCTGCGGCCGAGGATCTCAAAGACGCGCAGGCCGTGGCGGACCAGCTGGGTATCCACTTGCACACTGTCAATTTCTCGGCAGATTACTGGGAGCGTGTGTTCGAGTACTTTCTGGCTGAATATCGCTGTGGGCGCACGCCCAATCCGGACATTATGTGTAATAAGGAGATTAAGTTTCGCGCTTTTCTCGATCACGCGCTGCACTTAGGCGCAGATGCGATTGCCACCGGCCATTACGCTCGCATGCGCCCCGCCAATGAGGGGGTCGAACTGCTGCGTGGCGTGGATGCAAACAAGGATCAAAGCTATTTCCTCTGCGCCCTCTCCCAGGCACAGCTGCAACCCGCGCTCTTCCCCTTGGGCAACCTGCAAAAACCCATGGTGCGCCAGATTGCCACCGAAGCGGGTCTTGCGACACATGCGAAAAAAGATAGTACGGGGATATGTTTTATTGGCGAGCGTAAGTTCCGGAATTTTCTCGAGCGTTACATCCCTGCCCAGCCGGGAGACATCATCGATACAGACGAACAGGTAATCGGCACGCACAATGGCCTGATGTTCTATACCCTGGGCCAGCGCCACGGGCTGGGCATCGGGGGCGTTCACAGCGCCGCTGAAGCGCCGTGGTTTGTGGCCGCAAAGGACTTGGCGCACAACCGGCTCGTAGTGGTACAGGGTCACGACCACCCCCTGCTCTTCACGCAGCAGGTTGAAGCGTCCCAACCCAACTGGATCAGTGGCGTCGCACCGACGGCGCCGTTTCGTTGTCAGGCGAAACTTCGCTACCGTCAAGCGCCGCAAGCCTGTGTGATTACCCAGATCAATGCAAACGCAGTATCAGTGCGCTTCGACAACCCACAGCGCGCTGTGACACCAGGCCAGGCCGCTGTGTTTTATGCCGGTGATGTATGTCTGGGCGGCGCGATCATCGAATGCAGTCACGCCTGAGACAATGGCATAATCCACTCTTAACTCTCAGCCGTTAGAAGAAACCGTGGAACAAACTTTACGAAACCGTAGCATCGCCCTGGCAGGGGTTTTCCAGGCAGCTGGTCTGGTCCGGCAGCTCGCGCACCGCGGTCAGGCCGACCGTCAAGCCGTCCACACCCTGATCGCCAGCCTGTTCACCAATGACGCGCCCGATATTAAATCGGTCTATGCCACGCCAGAATCTCTGCAACCCGGTTTCAAACTAATGGCCGGAGTCCTGACCAATCCCAGCAATGGCCCTGAATCCAGAGAAATCGCACGCTATACGATCGGCCTGCTGCATCTGCAAAGACAGTTGAACAAAAAGCGGGACATTGCCAGCAAGGTGATCGCGGGCATTGCGGACATCGAGCAACAAAAAGAGTTTTTCGACGACCTGCTCAGCCCCACACTGGTGGCACGGCTGGCGGCGCTCTACAAAGAAACCATCAGCAAACTTGGTCCACGGATTATGGTGCAGGGGGAACAGGCACACCTCAACAATCCCAATACCGCCGATGAGATTCGCGCACTCCTGCTTGCCGGCATCCGTGCCGCGGTATTGTGGGAACAAGCGGGGGGCAACCGCTGGCGATTGATGCTGCAGCGCAAAAAAATGGTCAATATTGCGAAGGAGTACCTACGCTGAGCAACGTCCCGCAAGGCCGGACTCGTAGAACAGGTCGCGGTTAACGCCTCTAGCGTGCGCGGCTCTGCATGCGAAATCAGCGCAAACTACTCTTGTGCTGCCTGTTGGCGCTGCGCTTTTCTGCTGGATTTCGACATGCCTTGCAGGCGCCCCTGGCGCTTGCAGTCGCCTGTTACTGAGACAATAGAGCGCGAAGAATATCGCCACCTTCCTGCATACCTTGCTCGATCGTACTGCGTACCTGCGCCATGGTAATCGCTTCATCGCCCACCCCCGCTGCCCAATTCGCCACGACCGAAATGCTCGCATAACACAGGCCCAGCTCCCTCGCCAAGGCGGCTTCCGGCATGCCGGTCATGCCAACGATATCGCAGCCATCCCGACGCAACTTCTCGATCTCGGCAGCCGTTTCTAAGCGCGGCCCCTGAGTTGCAGCGTAAACCCCTTGTGGCTCGATCGCACAATCCACCTGCACCGCCGCAGCTATAATCGCTTCGCGCAATAGCTGGCAATACGGGTGGGTAAAATCGATATGTACCACGTCATCGAGATCTTCCTCGAAAAAAGTATGCGCACGTCCGTAGGTGTAATCGATAATCTGGTCAGGCACCACGATTCGAGTTGGCCACATTGCACTCGTGATCCCTCCGGTTGCCGCAAAGGCGAGCACCTGCTCAACTCCGAGTTCGCGCAGAGCCCAAAGATTGGCCCGATAGTTGACTTTGTGAGGTGGGATCTGATGTTCTTTACCGTGACGGGATAGAAATATCACATCACGCTCGTGTAGACGCCCGATCAGTAACGGTGCCGAAGGCGTCCCATAGGGAGTCGCCATGTCGCGGCGCTCAAGCACTTCGAGCCCCGCCAACCGGGTCAAGCCGGTCCCTCCAATCACGCCGAAGGGACTCATGCGGGGGCCTTTAATGCATAAATGCCATTGGCATTGCGCCAGGCATGCTCGATATCCATGCCAAACCCAAAAACATACCGATCTTCGACCTGCAATGCCGAAAAATCGGGACTTTGAGTAACGCCGCGATCATGTTGTTTGGTCAGCAGCACCGAGGTTACGACTTCCTGCGCACCCTTTTCCAGGCAATAGTCCTTGATTGCCATCAATGTGTACCCCTCGTCGAAAATATCGTCGAGCAATAACACACTGCGGCCCCTGAGGTCGGAATGTGGCGGAGCCAGCCATTGCAACTCCCGCCCCCCGGTTTGTGCGCCACGATACCGCGTCGCATGGACATAGTCCTGTTCCAGGCGAAAATTCAGGCGCGTCAAAAGATGGCCGGCGTAAATCAGTCCGCCGTGTAAGACCACCATTGCAATGGGATTACAGCACGCTAACCGTTCGGTCAATGCCACTGCTTGGCGGTCCAGCGCTGCGTCAATCGCAGCGCGATCGTACACACAATCTGCTTGCTCCGGGGTGTACCGGTTTAGATCCTGCATAGTCAGTAAGTGAAGGTTACGGTATTGTCGGTCATGGCTTCACCAATCACATAGGCAGCGCCCACGACTTCTTCTATCTCCGGGATTAACGCCTCTCCCCAGGCCGTATCGTGGGTGGGGGTACAGACTTTGAATCGTACACCGGCCGCATAGGCATCCCGCAGCAGATCGTACGCGGTTTTTTCGTCATGTTCACTCATCTTGATAGAGGCCGCAAACCCGCGTTGCGCCAGAATGCCTGCCTGCCCGGTGAATACCATTTCCACATGATAGTCGAGGGCGGCAGCCACCGTTGCCTGAAAAAACGGCGCGCCCAACTCCATTTCATTGGAAGGATCAGTATTCGCTAGTACCACTAATAATTTATCCGCCATTTGTCGCCTCTGACCTGCTCAAGGGTGCAGCATTATACCCCCGTTTGCTCCCTGCACAGTCACTGTAACACTCGCCATACGAATTCAAGAATAGATTTGCAGACATGGAACAACTCAGCGAGTTGTTGTGTGGAACCATCTTAAGGAAGCTGTGATCAATTCGTAACACGACATCTTGCGGCGCAAAATCGCCCACTTTTGTAGGGCGGATCTTCGCAATAGCCAGTTATTACCTGCGATCCGCGCCTTGAACTGGACGATTTTTCATCACAATCTGTGCGCGCCGGAATGAATCAGAGCTTCCTTAACAGGCTGTTAAAAGACTGCCCTTGAAATGCATCAGATCAAGACGAGAAATGTGCGTTTTATACCTAAACGACCGTTGATGAACGCAGAACTGGCACATTCCAGGAGTAAGTTGGCTGGTTTCACGCAAATTTCGTAAGACAATCCGTCGCAAGGATTCATGCAGTATCATGCACTGCCAAGGGAACGACAACAACTCGGCACAACACCAATGCATCCGAACAACATTAGCGCTTTTGCAAACCAACGCAATCGCTCCCCATCCACACGACGCTCCCTAACGCGTTTAGGCCAATGGGTAGTGAGTGCCTTGCTGAGCATTGGCTTATTGGGGTTAGGTGCATGCAGCTCAACAGCCAGCCGGCACAATGACGCCCTGGCGCGCAGCTATGGATATCACTCTGAGCCCAGGCATAGTGGGCGCTTTTTACATCAGCTGTATTTCTACCGCATTACCCCCATTAGCAAGGAATTGCACGTATATATCGAAGGAGATGGTGTTGCCTGGCTGAACCGCCACACCATTGCGCCCGACCCGACAAGCCACGATCCCTTGATGCTGCAACTCATGCACCAGGACAATAAGGCCTCGCTGTATCTTGGCAGGCCCTGCTATGGCTTAACGGTTCGGGATCCTAAATGCTCACCGCACTACTGGACATTTGGCCGCTATGCTCCCGAGATTATTGACAGCATGGCGTCAGTGCTCACAACAGTCATTGAGCAGCATCGTGTCGAAAGGCTGAGGTTTTTTGGACACAGTGGTGGGGGAACGCTGGCGGTTTTACTGGCACGGCGTTTTCCGCAAACCCGCAGCGTTGTCACCATCGCTGCCAATCTGGACACTGACGCATGGGCACAGCACCATCACTTCAGTCCCCTGAGCAGGTCTCTGAATCCTGCGCGCGAACCCCCTGTGCCAGCAGATATTCTGCAATGGCATTTGGCCGGTGGGCGAGACCGAAATATTCCGCCCGACATGCTTCGAAATGCAGTCGACAAAACACCAACATCGTTAGTCTGCACCCTCCAGACATTCGGCCACCATTGCTGCTGGGAAAAGATCTGGACACAGGTATTACAAGAGATTCAGGTAGACCAACCGAGCTGCGATCGTCTCGAGCATGCGCTAACAGATCAGTGATGAAACGATGTCGGGGGATGCCGTGAATCAACCGAATGAAATCCACGAACCCCTTCAATCCAGGCGAAACGCGGGATTGATCATCGTCATTTCAGACTGAACCCCATCATCAACCCCAATGACGATGAGACTCACATTGTCCTCAGCCTTTCGCCCGAGCGCCATCGACATGAGATTTTTACACGCGACCTGGGGTGGCCAGCGAATGAGTTCGGAAGCGAGTTCGGCTTCGCTCAGTTTACCGGTGAGGCCATCACTACAGAGCAAAAAGACATCATCGACCTGAATCGGCAAACGCACGATATCAGGCTGCAACGGATCATCCCCCCCAAGCGCCCGAGTCAGCACATGCCCCGCTGGATGCACCTCAGCATCCTCAGGCGCGAGCAGCCCAAGACGCACCAGCTCATTAACTTGCGTGTGATCGGTCGTCAATTGGCGTAGCTCACCCAGGCGCGACAAGTAGATACGGCTATCCCCCACCCAGATACAACTCGCCATAGACTCAAAAAACACAACCGCGGCGACGGTCGTGCCGATTATTCCAGCGCCGTCGCGTTTTGCTTTATCCTGCAGGGCAGCATGCACCTCGTGCAGCGCCTTGATCACTTGCTGCTCTCGCTGTTTAAGGGTTCCCGACAAGGCGAGTGTCTGCAAACTTGCGACTGCTGCCTGGCTCGCCTCATCACCTCGCGAATGCCCGCCCATGCCATCGGCTACCACCCACAGCCCATCGTCCGATCTTTGCAACAGACTGTCTTCATTATGATCGCGCACTGCCCCCACATCGGTAAGCGCCGCTGACTCCCAAACCAATTCAGATGTCATTCCCGCCATGAACTCGCCCAATTTTGCTTGTGAATAATTTCAGCCACCACATCACACCGTCCTCTTTAGACCCATCTCTGCACAATGTTTGCGCAACCTTGCGTATTGCTTGCGGTATACCCAATCCCCACCCTGCCGAGCAGTTACGCCCTGCAATGCGCGAAAATGCGCCACAATCTAAAATCGATGGCACGATCGTCTCACAAATGCTCAGACAATCGGCAGTGAAGTCAGAGTGCCTTGTGCCTGAGCCCCCAGCGACCCGCAGACTGTGGTTTGACTATAAGACTGTCTTGGTAACCGTACCTTCACCCGACTGAAATAGGCATCACTAAAATTGGGGAGTCCGTTGATTACGGGCAAAGAAAATGACTCACACAGCCCACAGTCGCCCCTGATTTCCTTAATTATTTTTCACGGGTTCGCGGAATCTTTTTTCGAAACCGGCCTGAGAATGGTGGAATCCCCCAAAATTTCGGGCTCTGGCGTGTCTTGCAATTCCAAACGACTGTCCCCGCCTGATTTCTCTTCGCCCGCTGCATCACGACTTGAACTGGCGGTCAATTCAGGTCCAAGAGAGGGATCCGTGGCCGTCGGCTGGGTCGTCCCCTGCAGAAACTCCGCATTTGATTCAGTGCGGAGCTCAGGTGACGTGGAAGGGTCGCGGCGCAAGGTCGTTCTATTTTCCAGCTCTGCTTCAGGAATCATCATGACAGCCTGTTGTGTTTTTGTTTCGGGTGCCGCTGCTACCTGAGTCGCGGGTAACTCGCCCGCATCTGCATCCGCCGATGCCTGACCTTTCACGCGTTTGGCCCTTAAAAACATCAAAAGCAACACACCTACCACGAGCAACAGAATCGAAATGCCTGCGCCCAGGAGATACGGGCTGCCGCTCATCTGCTTGAGACGATTGAGTGCCTCCTGGGCGCGCTGGGTCATCTGCTCCAGTGTCATTCGCGTCTCGGCCGCCATTGCTTTTGGCTGCATGGCCCCGGATGACGTTTGCTCAGGTTGCAGCTCTTCTTCTGTTTTACCAGGCGTCTCGTGCCACACAGCTGTGGGCTCCAAATCGCTCAATTTATCCGTTTGCTCAGCATCTGCGGCGATTGGCTCTTCTGGCGTGACGCCCGGCACTGGTGGCACTGCTTGTGGCGAAAGCGGCTCATCAACCGCAGCATAT
>JANTGD010000090.1 GCA_024763135.1 Thiotrichales bacterium
GTTGGGCGCAAAAAAGACGCGTAAGATATTGGTGTGCATGGTGAATCGGAAAAACTCGTGGTCACCTTATTGGTGATGAGAGGTTTTTCTGATCTGCTAGGTGCACCAAGAGCTTGCGTGGACTTTTGTGATCCAACTGAGGTTTTTAGGATAAACCAAGCACGATTAAATCTGTCTTTGGTATTCAAGTTTGCGTCCCCCTGTGACCATCGTCTTGAGCCCAAGCCATTCATTCTCTTTGGAATACCAAAGATCAATCGCCTTATCGGCGACGGTTAGACGATAATGCTGGGCCTTAAATTTTTCTCTCCCAATGGTGTAATCAGCTACCCCTAAATACCTGCGTCTTGTCTTCTGATATTCACCGGTCTGCGTGTTCAGCAAGCGCTCGGCTTCCAGTAGGCTCGGATCCCAGTAGGCGTAACTGCGCACACAGCCCGATAGTAATTGTGCGCCGGTAGGAGTCTGAATAAACAGCCCTGTTGGTTTCCCCTCCGAAACAATCCTAAGCGCCTCTTGGTTGTTCTGCGTAACGGTATCGACTTTAACAAGACAGTTGTCGCGCCAGATCTCGGAGGCTTTGTGTGCATAACGAAATACCGGAATCCGCATCACCTTCACCAGAAAATTCGCCGTGACAGTAACAGTAATTTCGCCGTCTTTTCGCTGTATCCTAACGCTATGTGTACCAATCTCCCGATCATTTAGAAACACATTAAATTTGAGCGTTTGATCTGGAGGTTTCGGCGCAGCTTGCAGCTGCGATGCCGCACTGCAAAAGACAACCAACAGTGTCACGAATCGATACCGCGCCCACCGACTTATCGGCTTACGTCCTGTGCTCACGAGACCTCCCCGGAAAAAATGCATTGGTGCGACGAATATAGTCCGCATAAGCCGGACGCCTTGCGCCAATACTTTGTTCCATTAAACGCACGCCAGACACTCTGATTAATAGCAGCGTCATGAGCACCGGCGCATAAATGGTCCACCATCCACCCGCCGGAAGTGCATACAAAAAATAGGACCACCAGATCATTGCCTCACCAAAGTAATTAGGGTGCCTCGAGTAAGCCCAGAGCCCCGTGCTCAACACCGCAGCTTCGTGCTGCGGATTTTTCTTGAACCGATACAACTGCCAATCACTGATGGCTTCGAACGTAAATCCAGTCATCCACAGTATGAGCGCACCAGCATCGACCCAGTGAAAAGACGTGGCGGGTTGCAAAGCAACGAATAATGGGAGGGAGATCAACCAAGCCAACACCGCTTGCAAACCAAAAACAACGATAAGACTTTTAATCCAAAAAGGGGAATTATTCGCGCGAATGCTCTGATACCGCTTGTCTTCCGGCTGCCCCCAGTTGCGCAATAACAGAAACCCAGACAACCGAAGCGCCCAGACCGATACCAGCGTCAGCACAAGCCCCTCGCGCCATGAAAAACCAGGATGGGTGAACGTATAGACAAAGGCGGCGGCTAAAAACATGAGCGCCCACAAACTATCGACGCTATTGACATTGCGTTTGAACAGCGCATAGATCCAGGTCACAAACGCCATTGCTGCCATCACAGCCAATGCAAGAAAGTAACTGCTCATCGTGGCGCAGGCGCGGGGTAGGCACGCTCTGGAAAAAATCCATCGAAGCGCTGCGCCAGCCTCAATAACAGCGGCATAATGAGCGCCCACCCCATTGCGAGCGCCAGTAGCGCCTGTGTCTGATCGGGCATGGTAACCGCACCGAGGCGGGTGCCTGCGTAATAGGCAAGCGGCCCACCCAGTGCACCCAAACCTGCCGCAATGAACCAGCGCCCTCTGAGCCAGCGCAGGGAGACATTCAGCGTGGTTGCAAACAGCGCCCACATGGCGATGATCCAAGCCGGCGCGAGGCGGCTGCCGATGGTCCCGTAGTGATAGTCTAATACCTCATAGGCGACCAGTAGGCTATCCCAGAACGTGCCTACCAACAGCGCAACTGCGACCAGTTTAAGTTCCTTTAATGGCCAGGAGGCCTGCCGCAGATGTAACGCGAGTATCGCGATCACCATTACCGGGCCGACCCAATACCAAGGTGTTGCGCCCCCTACCACACATACCAGCCAACCCGCTTGAAAGAGCAGAAAATTCGCAGTGATTTGGTTGGTGCCCACGTTCACGCGTCCCCCCGCGTAAACAGATAATGGCCCACAAACCATTCCTGGCCTTCGTTGTATGCAAACAATTCCGCACAGGCCATGAAAAACATACGCCAGCGCATCCACCAGAGGTTCGCGAAATCCTGGCCGTAAATGCGCGCAAACAGAGGCATGAGCTGCGCCTTTTGGCGATCCATATTGGCCAACCACGCATTACAGGTTTGCGCGTAGTGTGTACCACTCCAATGCCAGCGCTGCGCGAGCGTCAGCTCGCGCTGAAAATAGGCTGGCAAATCGGCGCTCGGCATAATGCCGCCAGAAAAGAAATGCCGACTCATCCAATCCCCGGCATCGCGACTCTCGAACAAATAAGGCGTCTCTTTATGTACGAAAATATGTTTGAAGAATTTGCCACCGGTCTCCAACCACCCCGCTATGCGGGCATAGAGTTCCGGCCAATTGCGCATGTGCTCGAACATCTCCACTGAGACAACGCGATCAAACCGCCTGGACGGTGCAAAATCGTTCATGTCAGCAGTGATGACCTCAATATTGTTGAGATCGCGTTGGCGCGCCAGCCGGCGGATAGTTTGTGCCTGCTCCAGCGAATTCGAGACGGCTGTGATCGAACTGTTCGGCAGATGCGCCGCCATCCAAAGCGTCAACGCTCCCCAGCCACAACCCAGCTCCAATATGCGTTGCCCGTCCGCCAGGTCAGCGCGGTCACAGGTGATTTCGAGTGCAGTTTGTTCAGCCCGCTCGAGCGTTGTTGTACGACTTTCCCAGTAGGCACAACTGTACTTGCGGTGCGGTCCCAGCACAGCGTCGAAGAAAGCGGGATCGACTTCATAATGCTGTTGATTCGCCAGTTCGGGTACTTCAGCGATAGCAGATGCCTTGCGCATTTGCACCACAAATGCTTGCTTTAAACAACCGGCAATTTCGATGTTGCCATTCCCGAATTCTGCCAAGTGCTGGCGTAAACGCTGGCGTATGCCGTGGCGCACGAGCGGGTCGGGCACCATGCCCCGCTCGGTCAATCGATGTGCAAACTGTGCCACTGCATCTCTCCTGCAAATAGTTACGCGAACCAACAAATTACTGTACAAGCATTGACACAATTCGCAGTATTGTCAAGGATAAACTTGTGCAAAACTCGTTTTACTCAATTTTTTGTACAGGTTTTCTTGATTTTTGTTCATATCATGTCTAGAGTTGTAAGACACACGCATGATTGGAGAGCGCGATGATGAAATCAATCCTCGTGGCAGTCTCGACACTGCTGCCTTTTACGACACCACTGCAGGCCGGCACTACCAGCGCACCCATTGACTTAGACATTACGGTAAGAACCCTGAACGACAGTACCCGCGTGAACCTCGCCGAGGCTTATCGGGGCAAAGTGCTACTGATTGTCAACACCGCAAGCAAATGTGCCTTCACGGGACAATACGAAGGCCTGGAAAAACTCTACGCGCGATATAAGGACCAGGGTTTGGTTGTACTCGGATTTCCGTCCAACGATTTTGGCCATCAGGAACCCGGCACGGAAAAACAAATACAGGATTTCTGCCGCATGACCTATGGCGTCAAATTCCCCATGTTCGAAAAGACCCATGTCCGGCGTAAAAACGCAGATCCACTGTTCAAAGCCCTGGGCACCGCCGCAGACGATTACCCGAAGTGGAACTTTCACAAATACCTCATTGATCGCGAGGGCCGATTGGTGGGCAGCTACGGGAGCTTCACATCCCCTGATAAAGGCAAGCTGCTGAAGAAAATTAAAGAACTATTGTAATTGTCAATTATTTGGAGTTGCACATGAACAAGCCGAAATTAGGCATTAGCAGCTGTTTGCTGGGGGAGCCTGTCCGTCACGACGGCGGCCACAAACGCCATGCCTACACCGTCAATACACTGGGGCAATTTTTTGAATTCGTACCGTTTTGCCCCGAAGCCCTGGCTGGCCTGGGCATCCCCCGCCCAACCATCCGCTTAGTCAAAGCAGGCAGTGCGACACGTGCTGTCGAGGTAAAAAATCAGCAGATCGATGTTACCGAACGGCTGCTCGCCACTTCCGCCCTGATTGTCGAGCAGGCCCACGGACTGGCTGGGTATATTTTAAAAAAGGACTCCCCAAGCTGCGGCATGGCACGCGTGCGCATCTATGATGCACATGGCGTCCCTCAGCGGGTGGGTCAGGGGCTGTTTGCACAAACACTGGAGAAAACCTATCCCAACTTACCGGTAGAGGAAGAAGGGCGGCTCACAGACCCGGCGCTTCGAGAGAATTTTCTGGAACGCGTCTATGTCTACCAACGCTGGCTGAATATGACCCAACGCGGTCTCACCATACAGGGCCTGATACATTTTCACACGCAACATAAATTTTTGTTGTTGGCCCATGACGAGCAAGCACATCGACAGCTCGGACAACTGGTCGCTTCGGCCTCAGAGCCTCATTTACTAACCCTCGGCAATGAATACATCGCGACATTGATGAATACGCTAAAAAAACTGGCAACTCGTAAGCGCCATACGAACGTGCTCCTGCATCTGTCTGGGTACCTGCGCAAAAAATTGTCCACCGACGAAAAAACAGAGCTACGAGAAGTCACGGACAAGTATCGCTGCGGCATCGTACCGCTGGTTGTTCCGCTCACCCTACTCAAACACCATTTTAGGCAATTCCCAACCCCCTACATCGACATGCAACATTACATCGATCCCTATCCTGAAACCCTGATGCTCAGGAATCATCTGTAGGGGCTGCACTTTGGCTACGAAAAACCTGTTAATCATAGGCGCGAGCCACGGCATTGGACGCGCAATCGCGGATACCCAGGGCGCACATTACGCCTTGTACACCACCTCGCGTTCGGCCTGCCCGGCATTGCCACAGCATCGTGAATGGAACGTTGCGGAACCGTTTCCCGCCGAGTTCCTGCCAGACGCACTGCATGGACTGGTCTATTGCCCAGGCAGCTTGCGTCTGCAGCCATTTTCACGAATCTCAGACGCGGCATTTCGTGAGGACTGGGAAATCAATTTTCTCGGTGCCGTAAAGGCCATTCAGGCCGCAATCCCGGCGCTCGAACAGATTCGCGGCGCGAGCATTGTGCTGTTTTCCACCGTGGCGGTGGGGACCGGGATGCCCATGCACGCGAACGTAGCCAGCGCCAAGGGAGCGGTCGAGGGGCTCACCCGTGCACTGGCTGCAGAATTCGCGCCCCAGATTCGCGTAAATGCCATTGCCCCTTCGCTAACCGATACCCCACTGGCCGGCCAGTTACTACGCAGCGCCAAACAGCGTGAGCGGTTAGCCATGCGCCATCCGCTGGAAACCCTGGGCTGCCCCGAAGAGATCGCGGCAGCCGCAGGTTTTTTATTGTCAGAGGACGCACACTGGATCACCGGTCAGGTACTCGCAGTGGATGGCGGCATCGGCGCGCTGCGTAAATTTACATAGCAGGAACGATGATGCGTAACACTCAACCATCCCAGCAAAAACCCAAGGTATTTTTCGATGGCGCCTGCCCCTTGTGCCGCCGCGAAATCGCGCATTATCGCCGCCTGAAAAGCGCCACCCGGCTCGACTGGATCGATATTCAGCAGGCACAGGAGCGACTGGCAGAATACGGCATTGATCATGCAACCGCCATGGCACGCTTCCACGTTTTGGATACTCACAAGCAATGGCAGACCGGTGCCTATGGCTTTGTCGAAATGTGGTCCCACCTGAACGGCTATCGTTGGATTGCGCGCCTCATTCGCAGCTTGCGGCTGTCACCCCTGCTCGATGCGCTGTATCGCGTTTTCGCCCGCTGGCGATTGCGCCAACGCTGTCACGACGAACGCTGTAACACTCACACAGGCACCCGATCATGACCACGCTGCCCGTCTATACGCTGCACCGTGAGCAGATCGTTGCACAACCTTTGGACGCTGTATTTCCTTTTTTTGAGCGCCCGGAAAATCTCTCGGTCATTACGCCGCCCGCACTCGATTTTCAGTTGTTGACGCCCTCGCCCGTCCCCATGAACCAAGGCCGCATTATCGATTACACCCTCCGCTTACTCACGCGCCGTGTCCGCTGGCGATCAGTGATTTCAACTTACGAACCACCGTACTGCTTCGTCGATGAGCAACTCAAAGGCCCCTACAGCTTTTGGCACCACACGCATCGTTTTGCACATTGCGCAGCTGGAACCCACCTCCACGACACAGTGCGCTACGCGCTGCCTGCCTGGTTACCCATGCCCATTGCGCGGAGCTTGCATGCCGCCTATGTCAAACCCACCCTGGAAAAGATTTTTGACTTTCGCGCGCAGGTCTATCGACAAAAGTTCGGCCCGCCCCTTACCGGCAAGCACGGCCTTGACCCGGAACATCTGGAGCGCGCTGTATGAGGTATTATTATGGAACGTCTTAGTCGCATGAATATTGGCATTATTGGTGGCACAGGATTCGTTGGCAGCTACTTGGTCGATGCACTGATTGCAGCGGGCCACCACCCGGTACTGCTGGTCCGCCCGGGCAGCGAATCGAAAGTCCGCAATCCTCAAGCCTGCACTCTGATAAGCGGCGATGTAGCCCATCAAGACGCGCTGAAACGCTTGGTCAGTCACTGTACAGCCATTATTTATAATATCGGCATTTTACGAGAATTCCCCGCACGCGGGGTGACCTTCGAAGCGTTACAATTGACGGCCGTTGAACAAACCATTGAGCTTGCCAAAGCACAGGGCGTGAAACGCTTTCTACTCATGAGTGCCAATGGTGTGCGCGCCGATGGGACACCGTATCAGCGCAGTAAATTCCAGGCAGAAGAGTACCTCAGAGCGAGCGGTCTTGACTGGACTATTTTTCGACCCTCTGTCATTTTTGGTGACCCGCGCGGTCGCATGGAATTCGCCACCCAGCTTAACAAAGAAATCATTCAGGCGCCGCTGCCTGCGCCGTTATTCTTTACAGGCCTTAATCCAATGAACGCAGGACAGTTCAAACTATCCCCTGTGCATGTCTCTGTCGTTGCCAACGCCTTTGTGGATGCCCTGGAAAATCCCCAGAGCATTGGTACAACCTATCCACTGTGTGGTCCGGAAGCATTGCGTTGGCGGGACATACTGACCCGCATTGCGCAGGCCACAGGAAAACGCAAATACATGCTGCCCGCGCCCGTTATCGGCGTAAAAATAGCTGCAACATTATTCGATCGGTTTGCATTTTTTCCTGTCACACGGGATCAGCTCACTATGCTGCTAGAAGGCAATACCTGCGCCACAGCGCCACCCGATACAAGCGCGGAAAACCCCGCATTCAATCAGCAAACGCTTCAATATTTGTAACGACCCAGCTAACCGAAAAAAACAGTGGGTATGCGCCGTGAGGACTGCGCGCCGCACCCTGACCGGGCCACGTCATCAATAAAAATCAGCTTCGGCAAGACAAAGATCGACGTTAAATTCGCGGCCAATCCCCACCAACCCAATCCGTTTGAGATGCTCTGGTCGAAACCGCCGTTTAGTCCGATAGGGTTGAAAACTGTCAAAGGGCAGATACACGTCGGAAAAGCCAGGCTTGGCAATGAAGTCTGCGCGATATGACTGCCACGGCAACCATAAATCGCTGGTTCGCAAATGCACATTGTATTTTTCACCATTGCCCGAAACTTTAAGATGGATTCCGCGAAACTTGGACGCATCGAAACGTTTTCGCTGGTTTAAATCCAGAGCCATTTGAATAAATCCACCGTTATTCTGAGTCGAAACCGATCCGGACAATCGCGTGCAGGCAATATTGTGCTGCGTCTGCTCCGCAATCGCTCCGGTTGACTCGCCGCCCATTACCTGGTCTGTAATCAAACGCCATTGACCCGTGATAATCTTCGGCGCAGTGTGCATCTCATTCATCGTAGCTTGCTCATCTTCTGAAGTAGGTGCGGCCAATGCTGGCCGCTGGGTATCGGCGATCAATATCAATACAGCCAACACAGGTACGCAGGCGACGCGAAAACGGCCTGGGTATTTATCCATGCGACTGCATCTGTGGTCCGTCCTCAGCCGCCAAACCGAGGAATTATACAATCCCGGCAGGTCCCGCGCATCGTGCGCTGGAGCGTGTTTGGGTAAGTCATTGCGTAATGCGAGATACTTCAAGGGAAATAATAGTTTCATGCCTGTTGCCTTTACGAGTCACTACTCATCGAACTCTTGAATTGCGCCAGCTCTGCGTTTTAAAAAGTGGTCATTGACTCTTGTAACCCCACATTTTTCGCCTTGAGATGACGTTCAGGAGCAAGCTAAGCAGTTACTCGCTCATGAATTGCTGTCAATTAACCTCAATATGCTCCGCTGCTGCCACCTGTCGCAGCGCATCTTCCATCATCGCACGCGCTTTTGCAGTGGCCCGATGGAGAAAGGCATGTAATCTTGCATCGTCGGCATTGCGATTTTGACATTCAAGGCTATAGGTCTCAAATGCTTCCAGATTCAGAATAATATCCGCCAAGTGATTTGGGCACTCACAGCGTACTGCGGACGTTACCATAGTCAACTGTGCGAGCTGTTCGCGGGTGAATAGCCTGGGTGGATTGGCATTGGTGGAGGTGCTTGGGTCAAACGTCTCCAGAGAAGCCTCCGGCGAACGATCCAGGTTTTGCCATTCCAGACAAACCCGACGTAGCTCGGCTAGCTCAATGGGGGCTTTGAGGGTCTCAATCCCGCTTTGATGAAATAGCTCCAGCCTCTCTCGACTGGCAAATTGATAGACCACCACGCAGTGCGTGGCATTCAGCCTGCTCAGTGCCGCTGTTATTTCGGGGAGACTCTCACTTTGCAGCGTCGGATATTCCACCGCCAAAGTAGTCACCGGCGCATCTGATAGCTGTTGGTCCAGCGCTGCAAGGCTGGGATAAATAGCGACAATCTCATCTTTGGCGAAAACCCCCCACTCCTTCTCGATCTGCACGCCCAGCTTGCTGCCCACAACCACAAGCTTGAGGGGCGTATGCCGGGACGGTAGCCCAGGAGCCCGCGTCAGTTGCAAACGCTCGGCCAAGGCCTCATCCGCCAGGTTTGCAATACTGCCGATTGCCTGCCCCCGGTCCACGAGTTCACGCAGCATTTTCAGACGGGCAATATCTTGCTGAGAATACAGGCGACTCCCTCCCGTCATGCGCTCGGGCTGAACCGCGCCATAACGACGTTCCCAAACGCGTATCGTATCCGCCGGAATATTCGTCAGTCTGGACACTGCGCCAATCCGAAATTTTTGTGCGTCTGGCTGCTGAGTGGACTGCATCTATTTTTTCCTCTGTCTGCCTGATGGTGGCGGTGATGCCCGCATATTTTGTACTTAATTATTGCATTCTAACATTTGAACATCTAATGTCCACTACATACCTTGGGTTTGGTGTCATCCCCCCAAAGCAGCCGTGCCCTCCACACACCGAACCTGAGGTATACCTGCGTGTAGCCATGTCCCACGGCTCTCTGGTGGGACCGGACCTTTCAACCCCCTAAGGTCCATTGCTTGGGCAGGTCTGGACGCTCCTGACCCGACCTGCCCCTCTTTTTAGTTTGCTGCGACAATGAATGAAAGCGATAAACTCAGGTGAGCAGGACAGCCGCGCGGCAGTTCATCAAAAGCCAGCTATCGGGTAGCTTCCAAGAGAGTAAAAGACATTTTGTCCACAGGACATCTGAGTTTAAACTTACTATGAACCAGTTTTGCACAGTATTGATTCTAGGTCTCAGCCTATGACAGCCACGCAGCGCAATGGCAGCGCAGCCCCAGCCGGTCTCGAACGTAAACTCTTAAAACGCATCCCGCATCTATTTCTCGCGGGCACCCTGCTTCCTCTGTGCTTTTTTTGGTATTTCAACACCTTCCCCAACCCTCAGCCTGGCGTGGAACTTGAAAAATACCTGACTGGCTTGTGGATTACCTGCCTCGCAATCGTTATCACCGTGTGGACCTTCGCGTTCACGCTCGCGATTGGCTGCTTCATCGTTATCATCATGAAAGGCCCGGGCTACGTTGCAGATGGCTACGAACTGCCAGATGCGGACCAGCCTGCCTCGTCAGACCCAGGTCCAAACCCAGGATCTAACTCAGCAACGCAGCAGGCGCCAAAAGATGAGTAACACGCATGCAGTCCCGCCTCAACCACTTGAGCCGCATGAAGCATCTGCCTGGCAATCCCCGCAGGCGATGCGCTGAGCGCCAGTTTTCGTCACAGATTCCGCCATCATCCACAACCGTCATTCACAGCGGGCGGTGCCCTAAATGAAGAACAGACAAGACCACTACTGTAACCACGGCAGTTGTTTGCATCTTGTCTCCCAAACCATAAACCAGCGTCACCAAAGTAGATGTGTTGAGGCAGACTGCAGCAGATGATCCTTCCCATGCCAAATACGGGATGGGGGATTTGCGTTAACAGAGCTGCGTCTTAACTCCCGGGCACGCGGCTCTGTTTGGGGTAGCGATCCAATGCGGCCAGACGCTTTCATCATAACGTTTTCCTATGTCGAACGACTTTAGCAATTACAGTTGTTTTTT
>JANTGD010000091.1 GCA_024763135.1 Thiotrichales bacterium
CACCATAGGACCACTATGATTCATAAAAACAAAACCACATCTAACCCCTTGATGACTCACTGATACAGACAGTTTGGGCTTGGCGGTGTACTAGCGCCTGAGGCCACCGCCAATATCCCTCTGATCACTCGCCGCAAGTCTGTTAAACTTCGCGGCTTTCTCTTCAAAATGCTCAAAACCGAATGAACATTGCAGACCAGATTGCCACGGAACTGGGGGTATCGTCACAGCAAGTGACTGCCGCGATAGGACTATTGGATGACGGGGCCACGGTGCCGTTTATCGCGCGTTATCGCAAGGAGGTTACCCGAGGATTGGATGACACTCAGTTGCGCGCCCTGGACGACCGCTTGGGTTATCTAAGGGAGTTGGAAGATCGGCGTAAAACGATTCTCGCCTCGATCCGCGAGCAAGGGAAACTCACCGATGAATTGGCCGTTCAATTACAGCTGGCCGAGACCAAAACGGCATTGGAAGATCTCTATTTACCGTTTCGCCCCAAGCGTCGTACCAAAGCACAGATTGCACGAGAAGCAGGGTTAGCACCCCTGGCCGAGCATTTATTGCAGCACCCTGAACGGGATCCGCATGAGCAGGCCCAGGCGTATATCGATGAGGACAAGCAAGTGGCGGATGAGCAAGCTGCGCTCGATGGTGCGCGGCACATCCTCATGGAGCAGTTTGCTGAGGATGCCGAATTACTCGGTGAATTGCGTGAATACTTCTGGGAAAATGCAACCCTGCGCTCTCAGCTTGCAAAAGGAAAGGCGCAGGAGGGCGCGAAATTCGCAGACTATTTTGACTACGAAGAAGCTGTGTCGAAGATTCCGTCGCACCGGGCGCTGGCATTGTTTCGTGGACGTAGCGAGTCCATATTGAACCTTGCGATGAATGTGAATTACACCACCGAGCAACATCCTTGTGTTGCGCGAATCGCCCGGCATTTCGGTGTGCGGGACCAGCAACGACCTGGAGATGCGTGGCTGCAACAGACCGTGAACTGGACCTGGAAGGTCAAACTGCACAGTAAGTTGGAAGTCGATTTGAATCTGCGTCTGCGGGAGGCCGCTGAACAGGCTGCGATCGAAGTATTCGGACGTAATCTGGGTGATCTGTTGCTCGCCGCACCGGCCGGCACCAGGGCCTGTCTTGGCCTGGATCCAGGTATACGTACCGGCGTCAAGGTCGCGGCCATCGATGCCACAGGCAAGTTGCTGGAGACCGCCACGATCTACCCACATCCGCCCAAAAAACAATGGGATGCCTCCATTGCGCAGTTGGCTACGATGGCGGAGCGTCATGCCATTGACCTGATCGCCATTGGGAATGGCACCGCGTCGCGCGAGACCGACCGCTTGGTTATGGAATTGCAGCAGCGGCATCCAGCGCTGAAACTGCAAAAAATTGTCGTGTCTGAGGCAGGGGCATCCGTGTATTCAGCATCGGAATATGCGAGCAAAGAATTTCCCGATGTCGACGTGGCCTTGCGGGGTGCGGTTTCTATAGCCCGACGTTTGCAAGATCCCTTGGCCGAACTGGTTAAGATCGATCCGAAATCGATCGGTGTGGGCCAATATCAACATGACGTAAACCAAACCACGCTGAGCCAAAAACTGGGGGCGGTGGTTGAAGACTGTGTGAACGCTGTGGGGGTGGATGTGAACACTGCGTCCGCACCGCTGCTGGCCAGCGTATCCGGGCTGAGCGCATCATTGGCTGAAAATGTTGTGGCGTTTCGTAATGCCCATGGTGCATTTAAAAACCGTGAACAGTTGAAGCAAGTTCCGAGACTGGGAGCGAAAACCTATGAGCAGGCGGCAGGCTTTTTGCGGATTCATGCGGGCGATAATCCCTTGGATCGTTCGGCGGTTCATCCCGAGGCCTATCCCATCGTCGAGCGTATCCTTGAGCAGACTGGGCAGCGGGTCAGCGAATTGATTGGGGATGTCAAACGCATCCGCTCACTCGATCCAGCGCGGTTTACCGATGAGCATTTTGGGCTGCCGACCGTGCGGGATATTCTGCAGGAATTGGAAAAACCGGGGCGCGACCCGCGACCGGAATTCAAGACAGCCAATTTCAAGGAGGGGGTAGAAAGTTTGGCTGACCTGCGCCCGGACATGCGCCTCGAAGGTGTGGTGACCAATGTCACCAACTTTGGCGCTTTTGTAGATATCGGTGTGCATCAGGATGGCTTAGTACATATTTCGCAACTGGCGGATCGTTTTGTTAAAGATCCACACGAGGTTGTTGCCGCCGGTGAGGTGGTGACAGTCAAAGTGATGGAGGTAGATTTGGAACGGCGGCGTATCGCGTTGAGCATGCGGCTTGGCGAAAAAGCACCTCGCCAGACTGCACCGCATGCCAAGCGTTCTCAATCCAGGCAGCAGCAACCCCATGCCGCTAAGCGCCGGCCAAACGCTTCTACCCAGGCTGAGCCAACATCTCGGGGCGCGATGGCCGAAGCATTTGCCCGAGCACGTAAATAAAGCCAGACCATGGCGCTGCTACGACTGCAAAACGTGCATTTGAGTTATGGCGTCCCCGCGTTGCTCGATGGGGTCGATCTGAGTATCGACACTGGTGAGCGTGTGGCCCTCGTGGGGCGTAATGGAGAAGGCAAATCCACACTGATGAAAATCATCAGCGGCGAAGTCCAGCCGGACGACGGTGAAGTCAGCCGCCAGCAAAACCTCAAAGTGACGCGTCTGGAACAAGATGTGCCGCAGTCTTTGCAGGGGTCAGTATACGACATTGTTGTGGCTGGATTGGGCGAATTGGGTGAGTTGATGGCACGTTATCATCAATGCGCCCAGCAGCTGGAGTCAGAGGGGGCGCTGCGCGAATTTGAACAGTTACATGCCCGCATCGACGCTTTGGAGGGATGGACGATTGAGCGGCGCGTCACTGCGCTGTTGAGTCGTTTGGAGTTACCGCAAGAGGCCGCATTTTCAACCTTGTCTGGTGGCTTGAAACGTCGTGTCTTGCTAGCAAGAGCTTTAATTCTGCAACCGGATATTTTACTGCTCGATGAGCCCAGTAATCATTTGGATGTGGCCTCGATCGAATGGTTGGAGAATTTTCTTCTGGATGCTTCGCTGACCTTGGTTTTCGTTACGCACGATCGCGCCTTTTTGCGCCGCTTGGCGACCCGCATTGTGGAAATCGATCGTGGTCGCCTGACCAGTTGGGCGGGAGATTACGCGACCTATCTGCAGGGTAAACAGGCGGCATTGGAAGCTGAGCAGCGCGAACAGGCGCAATTCGATAAAAAATTGGCGCAGGAAGAGCTGTGGATACGCCAGGGTATCAAAGCGCGCCGAACGCGGAACGAAGGCCGGGTCCGCGCGCTGCAAAAAATGCGCGCAGCGCGAGCAGCACGCCGTGCGCCTGCGGGCAATGCGAAAATGCGCATCCACACGGGAGCGCGATCTGGGAAAATCGTCATCGAAGCGGAAGACCTGGGCTATGCCTATGCCGGTAAACCTGTCTTCCAGCACCTCAATACCACCCTCTTGCGGGGCGATAAGGTGGGTATTATCGGGCCCAACGGCGTGGGTAAGTCGACGCTATTACAAGTGTTGCTCGGCAGCCTGTCGCCCACGACGGGCACACTCAAGCATGGGACGAAACTCGAGATTGCGTACTTTGATCAATTACGTGAAACGCTCGATTTGGAGAAAACCGCGCAAGACAATGTGGCGGGGGGCTCCAGCAGCGTGACCGTAAATGGCCAAACGAAGCATATCATCAGTTATTTACAGGACTTTTTATTCTCTCCGGCACGGGCGCGGGCGCCTATCAGCAAGCTTTCAGGAGGAGAACGCAATCGACTCTTACTGGCCAAACTGTTCGCCCAGCCATCGAATCTCTTGGTCTTGGACGAACCAACCAATGATCTCGATGTGGAAACATTGGAATTATTAGAAGAATTATTGATTGATTACCAGGGAACGATTCTGTTGGTCAGTCACGACCGCGAGTTTTTAGATCACGTAGTGACCTCGACGCTGGTATTCGAAGCGGAGGGGCGGGTTAATGAATACGTAGGCGGTTATCAGGACTGGCTCAGGCAGCGCGCCCCGCAAGCGAGCGCGCCAAGCGCGCGAGCAGATGCCGCGCAAAAGAAACCGAAAGCCGCGGGTGATGGGATCGGACGAAAAAAACTGAGCTATAAAGATCAGCGTGAGCTCGATGGGCTGCCCGCACACATTGAGCAGCTGGAGACGCAGATCGAGCGTCTGCAGACAGACATGTCCGCGCCCGCCTTTTATCAGCAGTCCAGCGCAGAGATTACGGCAACGCAACAGCAGCTTACGGCAGCCGAGGCATCACTTGCGGATGCCTATGCCCGGTGGGAGCGGCTCGAAGCACAGCAGGCAACAGGGGGAGAGTAATGGGAATGACAGATCGAGCTCCGCCCGATGCGCGACTACTTATCACGTCACGGTGTCCAAACTGCGCCGCAATGATTAATTCCCTGCTGCGCCTCTTGAAGCAACAGGCCATTGGTCGGCTGGAAATTATTAATTTAGAAAGCCATCCAGAGGAGGGCGCACGGGAACAGGTTCGTGCCGTACCTTGGTTACGCTTGGGAGAATTCGAGCTGGTTGGCCTGCATTCGTTGCAGGAGCTGACGGACTATGCCGAATCCAGTGGGACAGTTGCGGGTTGGCAAGCCTATTTGAGTGTGCTCTTGGCCACGGGCAACATGGCTCAGGCACAACAATTTGTCGAAGACAGGCCTGAGGCGATAACCGCTTTGCTTGCCTTGCTTGCCGATAAGGATGCCGAGATCAATGTGAGGGTTGGGGCAGTCGCGATTCTGGAAGGTTTGCAAGGTAGCGTGCTATTGAAATCCCAGGCCGATGCGCTGATTTCATTGACGGCAGATCCGAGTCCCGCAGTGCGTGCCGATGCATGCCATTTGTTGGGCCTGACCGGGGAACGCCAAGTGAAGCCCGCGTTGGAAAAATGTCTGCAAGACAGCAGCGCAGAGGTTCGGGAAATTGCACAAGAGTCACTGGAGGCTTTGGAGGGATAGGAGATGAGTCAGCCCAAACAAGACAGCCCGCTGGAAATTTTTCCGCCCGTGACAGGGAACATTGTGCTGTTGAGCACCCGCGGCCACCACCCGAATTCGAAGGATATTTATGTTCTTGACGCACAAGGGCGACGCTGTGCGGCGGGCGTCAATGCGCGATATTGGACCGTTGGTATCGATGCTGGACGTTGTCCTACCTGGGAGTGCCTAGTACATGCGCCGTTTGCCGCGCAGGTAATCAAAGCCGAAAATGATGTTCCGGATCGCATTCGCCTGCATGGGTTTAAAGATCGGCTCGCGCAGCGCTTCAGACGCCCCGGTGACGGTGACTCCGTGGATGAGATGAGTGCGCTGATTGGAAATCACCTGATACTGCAGTCAGACAACGGTTTGACTGCCTTGCTGTGCCATTTGCGTCAAGGCAGCTTGCTGACCCTGCCAGGCAAAACGGTGGAGGCCGGTGAACCGATTGCCCGGATAGGTAACTCCGGGCAGAGTCTGACACCGCATCTGCACTTCCATCTAACCCATGAGCATGGCAAAGATCCTGCAATTCCACTGCCGTTTCGACTGCGTGAAGTCAGGGGGCGTCGGTCTGACGCTCAATGAGCAAAGTCTGCGGAGCAGTATGCAACGCTTTGGTCGCTACTCAGTCAAGCCTCAGTCAAGTCTCATTCAGCGGGTCTCTGAGCATTTAGGTACACCGGCATAGGCAAAGCCAAAGCCATGCTATGTCAAACCCTTACAACACGGTGGATGAGTACCTAAAGACCGACCATAGGGAGCACTCCAGATAGAACGGCTCGGTGTTGTGCCGCTTGTTAAGGACCGGGCCGTTGCCGGCGAGCCGCGTCTTAATCGGTCACATCAGGGGCAACCGGAGCAGTCATTTCATTTTTTAACAACTCGCTGAGTCGAGTTACCTAATAGCGATCGCACTCACAGCCATTCTACGAGGTAGTAGATGTACTGGCCTTCTGAAGATTTTGAGGGTCCGACAACAGTCGCCGCGAAGCGTTTTGCAGTCTTATTTTCGTTTGCCAGTGCTTCGTCAAGGGTTTCAAAGACCTCTACGCAGTTGGCAGCGAAGCGTTTGCGACTGCGACGCGGAACATAAACGACCGCGTAACGGACTTCGGAAACCTGTGTCAGCGGGTCGGGCGGCACCATGCCGCGTAGATCACTCATAATAACGGTACAGCGTTTTGTTCATGGGCACACTATAGCTCGATTACGCTGCGTGTCGAAATAGTCCCGGCGGCGGATAGAAGCGTCAGCCAGATTGAGTGAGCAGAAGCTCTGCACCGTTTAGGTAGGCTGCCCAAGGTTTGGACCTGATCAGGCCGGTATTTCCAGTCGTCCACGAGTTGCATAAGAGGGTATTGAGGAGGCTCTGATCAAATCGTAACACGGCAGCTTGCGGCGCAAAATCGCTCACTTCTGCGTTGCAGATCTTCGCAATAGCCAGCTATTCAGCTATTACCTGCAATCCGCGCCTTGACTTGGACGATTTTTCACCACAATCTGCTCGCGCCAGAATGAATCAGAGCTTCCTTAATCCTGTGTTCGCCCTGCGAGAGTTCTTTGCTCTGTGCAGGTCGTAAACTTTGGATATTGCGTCCAGGTTTTGCCGCTTTTCACAGATTCATGCCGTGTATGCGGTATAGAATTGCCGTCATTCGCTTGCGCGCAATTACAGCGGAAAACAAGACATAAATAAACAGTAACTGCTCTGATTGCCCCTGAAATACGTCAGCTCAAGGCTGAAAAATGTGAGTTTACAGATGTCAGCGACCAATTTTAACGCAGAGTTGGCGCATTTCGGGAGTTAGCTGAATCATTACAACAAACAATCGGTTGGGCTTTAGTACTTGGGGGTATCATGCACTTTTTTTGTCGACATTGTTTTTATCTCTGTATTTTGTTTTCCTCATGCGCGAGTTATGCGCAATCGCCCGAAAGCGATGTCTTTATTCTGGACATGCCAGCGGGAGACAATCCTCAGACAGCCAGCGATGGGCAGTCTGAAGCCATGCAGCGGTCCCCCGAACGCCTGATCAAACGGGCGTCTGAGGCACTTGGGCTTGGCAGGCGGGCGAGTCAGACGTTTCGCGCATTTTGTTATTCTGCTTGGAGCGCTGTCCGTCATCAATATCAGAATGAGGTGCCAAGCAATCTCGCAGCGAGACCGATGCTGGCGCAAGTGCAGGTCGCCGGTGGGCATTTGGGATTGACCAGTGGATTTTCCGGAGATCTCATGCTTTCGGTACAGCAACGCTTTTAAGGATGCTCTGATCAATTCGTACCACGGCATCTTGTGGCGCAAAATCGTCCACTTCTGCGTTGCAGATCTTCGCAATAGCCAGCTACTACCTGCGATCCGCGCCTTGAACTGGATGATTTTTCACCAAAATCTGCGCGCACCAGAATTAATCAGAGCCTCCTTAAGGCAGTCTATCAGGAGACCGTGCAACTCACCTGGCTCTTAATGTGGAGGAGGCGCCAGGTATGGCCCGCTGATCGGGCAGCATTCGCACGGCTCGATCACGACCGTTTAAAGCGGGTGGTGATACCCTTGAAAAGCTGACTGAGCCTAAGCACCCAGGCGTGTTTTTCTTCAAGTTCGACGTATTCTGGAATAAAGTCATGTTGCGCTCGAATGATATCGTGCACAAAACGCAGCTTCTCAATGGCTGTTTCCGATAGGACGAAGGGATAGAGATCCTGCAGGCCCATACTGCGATTAAGGCTGTTGAGCGCGTAGGTCAATGGAATCCAGTGCTCGATTATGGGTTGAAATTCTGCGATACGATAGGGGTCGAATTTTGGTTCTATCAGGTGCCGGTGACCACCCACCAGCTCTTCTTCGAGTTTCAGACCAAAATTCTGCGCGGTTTCCAGCGTGTCGACAATATGCAGGTAATGCGCCCAGGTTTCCGCCCAGTCTTCCCAGGGGTGCGCGCTTGCATAGCGGGTGATGTAGTGAGCCTGCCAGTCTTGCGGAGGGCCTGATTTGTAGTAACGCTTTAGGGCGGCAGTGTAATCTTTCCGTTCGTCTCCAAATAATTGCCGAAATGCCTCCAGTGGTGGCTGATCGCGAATCAGAAGATCCCAATAGTAGTGACCGATTTCATGGCGAAAATGGCCCAGTAGGGTGCGGTATTTTTCCTTCATATCCACGCGATGCCGCTCTCGCAATGCCGGATCAGCCTCATCGATATTGATTGTAATATGGCCGTTGGTATGTCCTGTCACCACCGGGCGGTTTTTAGGCGAGTCCAGGTTTGACATGAACGAAAAAGCCAATCCCGTTTGCGGATCTTCTGTTTTGGAATGTACCGGTAGTCCAAGTTTCAGCAAGCTATAGATCAGCCGGCGTTTACTGCGTTCCAGGCGGTACCAACGCTCGGTGAAGCCTGGCCTCGAGAGATTCGGGATAACGCGGTTGAGTCGGCAGGCGACACAGTAGCGCTCCTCCTCATCTGCTCTGACCATCCAATTGCAGACATGGTGAACCGAATAGTTCTCACATTTGCGATAGCGCTGGTTGTGTACCTCCTTCATGAGAGGCCTCCAAAGACCCTCTCCGAGGGATTCAATGGCTGATACGCGCAGATATTCAGGCAACACCCCCACTTCGTAGTGACAGCGTCCGCACTGAGAATTCTCAAAATAAAGAGGGTTATGGCAATGCTCGCAGTGAAAGGTTCTCATCGCGCTGTTAGTGAGGTCTGAAGGCGCGGGGCCGACGGATAGATTGGTCACAGTGTAATACCAGATGTCAGCCGGCGAAGAGCGACCAGAGTAGCGGAAGGAGAATTGCTGTCAATAGCCCATTGAGCCCGATAGCCAGCCCAGCAAATGCGGCTTCGACTTCCCCCATAAAGACCGCGCGCCCGGTACCAATGCCATGCGATGTGACGCCCATGGCGAGGCCTTTGGCTACAGGATTGTGGATACGCATGAGCTGGAGCAGCCAGGGTCCCAGAGCCGCACCCAGAATTCCCGTGAGTATGACGAGTACTGCTGTTAAGGAAGGCAGTCCTCCCAGGCGCTCGGCGATACCCATGGCGACCGGTGTGGTGACCGATTTGGGTGCGATGGAAACGATGGTCTGATCGTCCAGCCCGCCCAGTCGGGCGGCACCTATCGCCGTAACTGCGGCGGTGGTTGATCCGGCGACGACCGAACTGAGCAAAGCCAGCGGATAACGTTTGAGGATAGCGAGCTGCCGATAAAGCGGAATGGCTAATGCCACAGTGGCTGGGCCCAGCAGAAAGTGCACGAACTGGGCTCCGGCAAAGTAGTCTTCATAGGCGGTTTGCGTCAACGTCAGTACCGCCACAATCATCAGGATAGCAATCAGCACCGGGTTGAGCACAGCCATCCGTCCAGAGCGACGATACAGGCGTCTGGCCAGCACAAAGAAACTCACCGTCATGGTCAGATGAAACAGAGGCGAGGCGCTGAGATAGACCCACAGTGCAGCAACATTTTCGTTCATGAGCCTGTCTCGGATTGATCCTGCCGACGCATCAGCCATTGCATGGTCCAACCGGTGATACCGAGAGTAGTGACTGTGCTCAATACCAGTGCAAAGGTCAGAGCCGTCCAATGCTTATCCAGGAGTGCCAGATGGGTCATCACCCCCACACCTGCCGGGACAAACAGCAGTGATAAATTCTCCAACAGGCCGCGGGAAACCTGCTCCAGCGACGGTGGAATCGAACCTTTGAGTAATAGGGTCAAAAACAGCAATGCCATGCCCAGCACAGGGCCAGGGAGTGGCCATTGAAAAAAAACTACCAGAACCTCTCCCATCAACTGGTACAGCAATAATATGGCAATCATCTCAAGCATGGTGTTTCTCTGGATTGGGTAGCGTAGCTGCAATGGCAGATTCAACAGCGTTTGTAAGCAAAAAGGCGGCCACTTTTTATCGCGACTATAACCAAGCCATCAGCCAAACCTGGATGGCCACTTCTCGGTTCACCCTGCGAGCGTGCTTGCTGTGTTGTATCGGCCGATTGTCTTGGTCAGATGTGGCGCTTATTTATCCATTGAGAGATGCGCGGGTCAGTACCCGTCATAAGTGCGGTTGTTGCACACTGCGTTGTCAACCGGTGATTGCGCTCCTGTCACTGTGCATTTGGGCTTTTCGCATCGTTTTGCAGTACCTTTCAACCAGCGGGGTGATTCAGGTGGAGGATAGAATTTGAATGAAGCCGAAGTGCATTTGAGTGCCAACGTTCTGCTCGGCTGGCAGCGGGCGCGAGTGCAAGCCTGGCCTGTCGGATGTTACCTGTTACGAGTTCGCATCAAAGGGGGTTTAGGAGACGATTTCGCGAGCCACCGCGTGGCTTAATCGATTAGCGTGCAGGTTAGTATAAACCTAGAAAAATCACTTGGATCACGAAAGTCCACGCAAGCCCTTGACGCACCTGGCGAAACAGGAAAATCTCTCATCACCAATAAGGTGACCACGAGTTTTCCTGTTTCACCATTCACACCAATTGCTTACACGTCTTTTTCGCGCT